>JAYULN010000584.1:0-3444 GCA_043763525.1 Hymenobacter sp. | reverse complement strand
CCGGTAGGGCGACACTCGCCAGAACGGCGGCCGAGTGCCGCCCTACCGGGTACGACCCCTCTGGGGCTTTGTTCTGGGGGAACAATGTTGTACTACCGACATGTCGCCCCGCTGGGGCTCGCAAACGGCGCATTTGCGTAAGTCCTAAGATAAAACAAAAAGAGCCCGCGCATCCGCGCTGGGCTCTTTTTTATTGGAGGATAATACAGTAGAAGCAAGACCGGTGTCCCCTTTTTTTTGGAGAGGGGGTCAGGTTCCGTTGGGCTTTACTGCCCGCTGCCCACCGGCTTCTGCTCCAGCTTCTGCATCGGGCTGCTGGTCTGCTGCTGCATGGGGTTGGGCTGGGCTTGCTGCTGCTGCTGAAACAGCTCGAAGCGCGAGGCGGCCGGCTGGCGCGGGAAGGCGTTGTTGCTCAGGTCCGTATCGGCCGTTTGCAGGAAGGGGTCGAGCACGAAGCTGATGACGGGCTTCTTCGTCACGACGACTTTCGTGACCTTCTCGTTGTTCTTCCGCCATATTTCGGCCGGGATGGTCTGAATTTCCTGTGAGTTGTCGGCATAGGTCAGCTGCAGAATCACGGGCATTACGAGGCCACCCACGTTGCGCAGGCTCAACTCGTAGAAATTCTGGCTGTCGCCGAGGCGCTGCTGCTGCTCGGGGGTGAGACTGCCCAGGTAAGCAGTGTAGCGCTGCTGGTCGGCGGGACTCACGGCCAGCGGGTCGTAGTTGTTGTAGAAATCCTTCAGCTCGGGCTTTTCCTCCACCAGGGTTTTGGCGATGTCGGTGGCGTTGCGCTGGGCCGTGATGGACTGCGGCGTAGCGGCCTTCTGCTGTTGCAGACGGGCGTTTTCAACCTGCGGGTTTTTGGTGCTCACGTTGTAGGATTTCACCGACTCCAGGGCCAGGTCGGTGTGGTCGGTGGTGTAGAACCAACCGCGCCAGAACCAGTCCAGGTCCACGGCCGAAGCGTCTTCCATGGTCCGGAAGAAGTCGGCGGGCGTGGGGTGCTTGTAGGCCCAGCGCTGGGCGTAGGTTTTGAAGGCGTAGTCGAACAGCTCGCGGCCCATCACCGTTTCGCGCAGGATGTTGAGGGCCGTGGCGGGCTTGCCGTAGGCGTTGTTGCCGAATTGCAGGGCCGACTCCGAGTTAATCATAATCGGGGTCTGCAGCGTTTTATCGGTCTGCATGTAGGCCGTGATGTTACGCGGCTCGCCACGACGCGAGGGGTAGTTGCGCTCCCACTCCTGCTCCGTCAAGAACTGCACGAAGGAGTTCAGGCCCTCGTCCATCCACGTCCACTGCCGCTCGTCGGAGTTGATAATCATGGGGAAGAAATTGTGGCCCACTTCGTGGATAATCACCGAAATCATCCCGTATTTCCGCTCCGCCGAGTAGGTGCCGTCCTTCTCGGGCCGACCGCCGTTGAAGCACAGCATCGGGTACTCCATGCCGCCCACCGGGCCATGCACCGAAATGGCCACGGGGTAAGCGTAGGGAATGGTGAATTTCGAATACGTTTTGATGGTGTGGGCCACCACTTCGGTCGAGTACTGACCCCACAGCGGGTTGCCCTCCTTGGGGTAGTAGCTCATGCACATCACGGGCTGGCCGTCCTGCTTAATCTGCATGGCATCCCAGATAAACTTGCGCGAGCTGGCCCAGGCAAAGTCACGCACGTTTTTGGCGGCAAAATTCCAGGTTTTGGTGCCGGTGGCGCGGCTGGCCTCGTTCTTAACAGCCTCGTCCTGGCTCACGATGAGCACCGGCTTTTTGGCGTTTTTGGCTTGCTCCCACCGCTTCATTTGCGTGCCGTTGAGTACCTGCGCCGCATTTTGCAGCGTGCCGGTAGCGCCCACCACGTGGTCGGCCGGCGCGGTGATGCTCACCTTATAGTCGCCGAAGGGCAGCGTGAATTCGCCATTGCCCAGAAACTGCTTGTGCTGCCAGCCCTGATTATCGGAATACACGGCCATTCGCGGGTAAAACTGCGCTATTTCGTAGAGGTAATTCTTATCCTCCGGGAAAAACTCGTAGCCGCTACGCCCGTTGATTTTCGACTGGTCGTTGATGTTATAGTGCCACTTAACATTGAAGGACACCGACTGATGCGGCAGCAGCGGCGAAGGCAGGTCCACCCGCATCATGGTGTGGTTCGTGACGGTGTGCAGGGCGCGGCCGTCCTTGCCGGTCACGCTCTCCATCTTAAAGCCGCCATCGAAATCCGACAGCAGGCCCTCGACGGCCTGAAACGGCACCTTATCCTGCAGCTGGCCCACCTGCGTGGCCGTGGTCATCGAGTTTTTATCAAACAGGTTCTGGTCGAGCTGCACCCAGAGGTAGGGCAGCACATCGGGCGAGAGGTTGGTGTAGGTGATGGTTTCGCGACCCGAAATGGCCTGCTTGGCATCATCCAGCGTGACTTTGATATCGTAGTCGGCCCGCTGCTGCCAGTAGTCGGAGCCGGGCGCGCCGCTGGCGGTGCGGTAGCTGTTGGGCGTGGGCAGCATCGTTTCGAGCTGCGCGAATTTGTCGGTGCCGGAGTTGGTGGTTTGAGCCACGGCGGGCAGCTGGCCCGCAGCGGCCAGCACCAGGCCAGCGAATAAAAGACGACGCATAGAAAAAGCGTGAAGTGGAGAAATCAAATGATGTAAAAAAACCGTGACTGGAAAGGTCGCCTAAAGTTACGCCGGGGTTGCGGCAGTGCGTTGAAACAGGAGCTACCTGAACGTCGTGCGCTCTTGCGTCCGTTTGTCGAAGCATGACGGCTTTTTTGCGCGTGGGTTCCATGCCCAGCCTGCTTGCTACGGCCACAGCAGTTGCAGTAGCAGCACGGTGGCAATGCCCAGCGCCGCGCCGCTGGTCGTGAGCAGCCAGTCGCGCCGGGCCACCCCGAAGCCGCGCAGTAGCCCCGCGCCCACCAGCAGAATGGCGGTTACGATGAGCACCTGGCCCAGTTCCACACCCACATTGAACGCGAACAGCTCCTGAATGGGCCGACTATTCGGTCCCAGCAAAGCCCGCAGGTAGTTCGAGAAACCCAGGCCGTGAATCAGCCCGAAACCCAGCGCCAGCCCGTTGGGCGCGGCGGCCAGCACGGGCGCGCGGGCCCGCGGCCCGCGCCCCGCCGGGCCGGAGCCTGCCCCGCGCAAATTGACCAGCGCCGTAACCATGATGGTAACCGGAATCAGGGCCTCGACAATGGCAGGCTTGAACGCCACCACGCCCAGCGTAGCCAACGCCAGCGTGAACGAGTGCCCCACCGTGAAACTGGTGACCAACGCCAGCACCCGCCGCCAGTCGGCCAGTACGTAGGGCGCACACAGCGCCAGCAAAAACGTGAGGTGGTCGGCCGCGCGCGGCGTGCAGATGTGCAAGAAGCCGAGTTCGAGGTATGTTTGAAAAACCGAAGCCATGGGGCAAAACTAGGCACCCGTTGGGGGGTGA
>JAYULN010000583.1:0-8634 GCA_043763525.1 Hymenobacter sp. | reverse complement strand
ACCAGCACCGATGCCAATGGCAACTACACTATGGAAGTGCCCGGCGGCAACGACAACACCCTCATCTACGGCTACGGCGGCTACGACGACGAGGTAGTTCGCAACAGCGGCAACAAGCCTATGAACGTGACCCTCACGCCCCGCGCCAAGGCCAGCCGCAAACGGCGCTAGGGTGCTTTTAATGGTTAATTGTTAATGAATTAACAGGCAATGACTGGTAATTCTGACAAGGATTATGAAATAAAGAAGGGCTTCCCGATGCGGGAAGCCCTTCTTTATTGTTGTATTTCAGCCATTAAGTAGGTAGTCAGTAGTCGGACATCAACCTGCTGTCAATCAAGATTTAACATTGGGTCTGACTACCGAATACTTATGTTTGACTACTTACTCAGGCTAAACGCACTATAAAAAAATCAAATGCCGCTGGTGCATCAGAAGAGGCTTTTACTCATTGAAATATTCAATAATATCTATTTAAAAAGCGACTATATTCGCTGGATTCAAGGTATATCTTGAGTCTAACCTTGCGGCAGGGCTTTCAGCTCACGGCAGTTTTCATGCCCCCAAGGCAGCAGAGAGCGGCTGCAGCTCGCCGGTTTTATTATCCAGCAGCAGCTGCTCGCCAATAACTTCCGTCATGTAGTGCCGCTGGCCGACCGCGTCGTCATAATGGCGGGTTTTGAGCTTACCTTCCAGGTAAATCAGGCTGCCTTTGCGCAGGTGGGCCTGGGCCAGCTCGGCCAGGCCGTACCAGCGCACCACGGTGCGGTGCGCCAGTCGGGGCTGGTGTGGAGCTGGCCGCTTTTGTCGCGCCAGGTTTCGGAGGTGGCCAGCGCGAATTTGACCATGGCCACGGGGTCTTTGCCGAGGTTGCTATTAGAGTCCGTTTATTGAGTCCTCTCAGGCCGGGCCAGGTACAGGGGCCGGCCGTACTTTCGCGCCATGCGCTTTCTCCCCTTCGCCTCCCTCCTGCTGCTTGCCACCGCCTGCGTGCCCCTGGGCACGCCCATCACCAGCACCAGCCCGGCTGCCACCGGCACCCAAAAGCCCCCCGAATACTACGCCGACAAAACCCTGCGCTACCAGGACTATACCTACTCGCCCGAGGTGCGCAGCGTGCAATGCTACGTGACCACGGGCCAACCCAACGAGGTGTTTCAGCCGCCGGTGGTGCCGCTGGGCCAGAGCCAGGGCATTGTGCTGGAGTTTGACGTGCTGGCCGGGCAGAGCCAGCGCTACTCGGCCAAGCTCATCCATTGCGATGCTGACTGGCAGCCTTCGGTACTGACGGACATGCAGTTTTTGAGCGAGATAAACGACTTTCTCATTACCGATTACCGGGTGGGCACGGGCACCAAGGTGCCGTATTATCACTATCGGATGCGGGCTCCGGGCGTGAAAATCAGTGGCAATTACCTGCTAGTAGTGCAGAGCGCGGGCGGCGTGCCCGTGGTATCGCGCCGGCTGCTGGTCTATGAAAACCAGGTGAACGTGAGCCTGCAACCGGGCATTGTGGTGGGCGGCGAGCAGCGCTACACCTTGCAGCAGCTCGATTTTGGCATCAGCTACGCCAGCACAGATTTGGTGAACCCGGCCGTGGAAGTGAAGGTGGTGCTGCGCCAGAATTTCCGCTGGGACAACGCCAAATACAACTTGCGGCCCACCTTCGTGCGCGATGCCGAGCGCCGGCTCGACTACCAGTACTTCGGCTTCGAAAACGCCTTTCCTGGCCTCAGCGAGTATCGGTATTTTGATACCCGCTCGGTGCAATCTGTCGGCATTGGCGTGCTGCACCTCGACCCGCGCACCAACCCCACCACTGTAACGCTGCAACCCGAAACCACCCGGAGCCCGCAGGCCTACAACCAGTACCAGGATGCCAACGGCCAGCGCGTGTTCGAGAGCCGCGAGTATGGCAATGGTGCCACCAACGCCGACTACGCCGACGTAACCTTCCAGCTAAATGCCGCCCAGCCGGCTCCCGGACCGGTTTATGCCTTCGGGGCCCTCAGCGACTGGCAACTTAAGGACGAGTTTAAGCTGGCCTACGACGAAACCAAACAGCTATACTCCGGCCACACCCTGCTGAAGCAGGGCTACTACAACTACGATTTTGCCGTGGCCGGCGCACGCGGCACCGCGCCCAACGAAGTGTACTTCGAAGGCAGCCACCAGGAAACCGAAAACCAGTACGACCTGCTGGTGTACTACCGCCCGCCGGGCACCCGCGCCGACCTGCTCATCGGCTACCAAACCGTGGACATGAACAACCGGCGCTAGTCCCGGCCGGCCGCCGCAAGCCAATTGGCAGGAAAATGGCATAGCATCCGGCAGGGCAACCGACGAGGCCAGCGCAACCGTAGCGCCGGTGCCGCCGTTGCTAGCCCGTTTGTTGCTCTTCACCGGCCCAGTCCGCTTTTACTTATTCCCATGCAAGCTTCTTTGTTTCGCGTCCTGCGTTCGGGCGCACTGTTCTCGCTTTTGCTGCCACTGGCCAGTTCGTCCAGCATCACTAACTGGACGGCGCACCGTCCGGTTGCTCCCTCCACCTGGTACGTGCCCACTACCCGGCCCCTGCAAGGGGCCAAGCCCGACCCGGCCGTTATCGCCCAGTTCGGCCTTTATAACAGCGCCCCGCTGCAAAGCCTCATCAATGCCAAGGGCAAGCAGATGACCGCCGTATCGGACCGCCCCGGCGACTACGGTTTCACGGTCGTCGATTCGCCGGTGATTAACGCCTTTGCCACGCCCGATGGCCACGTTTACTTCACGCGCGGTATTATGGCGTACTTCAACGACGAAGCGCAGTTTGCTGGCGTGCTGGGGCACGAGTTGGGCCACATCACCGCCCGCCACGGCCAAAAGCAGCAGACGCACAGCACCATTGCCGGCCTCGGCATGCTGCTCGGCTCGATTGTCGCCCCGCGCGTGATGCAGTCGGTGGGCGGCATTATCCAGCAAGGCGTAGGCCTGTGGATGCTGAAATATAGCCGCGACGACGAGAACGAGGCCGACGGCCTGGGCGTGAAATACTCGACCAAAATTGGCTACGATGCCAGCCACATGGCCGACTTCTTCCAGACCCTGCAACGCACCGAAGCCCAGAGTGGCGCGGGCGGCATTCCGACTTTCCTGAGCACGCACCCCAACTCGGCCGACCGCTACACCCGCGTGAAGGGCCTGGCTGCCCAAGCCAAACAGGGTGCCGGCCGGAGCACGTTTGCCGTGAACCGTGACCAGTACCTGCGCTTTATCGAGGGCCTGAACTACGGCGAGGACCCTCGCCAGGGCTTCGTGGAAAGCGGCGTGTTTTACCACCCCGACCTGAAGTTTCGCTTCCCCATTCCTTCGGGCTGGAAGTCGCAGAACTCACCCGACAAATTCCAAATGGCCGAGCCCAACGGCAAGGCGCTGCTGGTATTCCTGGGGGCTAGTGGCGGCTCGCTCGACGAGGCCGGCCAGTCGCTGGCCAAAGCCGTGGGCGCGCAAAACGCCCAGGCCCAACGCACCACCATCAGCGGCTTCCCCGCCCTCGTGTTTGAGGGCGACCAGGTGCAGCAGGACCAGTCGGACCAGCAGGCCGCCGGGGCCCACGTGCTGGCCCAGCTCATTCAGGACGGCCAGAGCATTTATGCCTTCATCGGCCTGGCCGCGCCGGCTTCGTTCAGCGCCTATGCGCCGCAGTTTCAGCAAGCTGCCCAGGGCTACGCCCGCCTCACTGAGGCGAGCAAGCTGAACCGCCAGCCCGAGCACATCCGCATCAAAACGGCTACTACCGCTACCACGCTGTCGTCGGCCTTCGCGGCCAACGGCATCCCGAGCAAGCGCTACGAAGAGCTGGCCATTCTCAACGGCATGCAAACCACTACCCGCCTCAACAAAGGCATGTTATATAAAGTGGTAGGCAAATAGACCACGGATTAGCGCGGATTTTAACGGATTTCACGGATTTTGTGGACGTTAAAGACCACAAAAAAGGCTTGCCATTTGGCAAGCCTTTTTTGTGGGTATGGCAAACGGAAATCGACTACAAAATCCGTGAAATCCGTTAAAATCCGCGCTAATCCGTGGTCTTAGACGTTGAAGCGGAAGTGCATGATGTCGCCGTCCTGCACCACGTATTCCTTGCCTTCCACGGCCATCTTACCGGCTTCCTTGATTTTTACTTCGGTCTTGTACTCCTGATAATCGACCAGCTTGATAACCTCGGCACGGATAAATCCTTTCTCGAAATCGGAGTGAATAACGCCGGCCGCCGCCGGGGCTTTATCGCCGCGATGCACCGTCCAGGCCCGTACTTCCTGCACGCCGGCGGTGAAGTAGGTAATCAGGTTCAGCAGCTCGTAGCTGGCGCGGATGAGCTTGTTCAGGCCCGACTCGGTGAGGCCGTATTCGCCCAGGAACATGGCTTTTTCCTCGGGGTCTTCCATCTCGGCAATCTGCGCCTCAATGGCGGCCGACACCAGCACCACTTGGGCACCTTCGGCCTTCACGTGCTCGCGCAGGGCGGTTACGTGGTTATTGCCGTTGGCGGCAATGCTGGCCTCGTCCACGTTGGCCACGTAAATCACGGGCTTGATGGTGAGCAGCTGCAAATCGGCCACGGCCTCCAGCTCGTCGGGCGTGGCGGCCAGGGCGCGGGCGTTCTGCCCGGCTTCGAGCTCGGCTTTGAAGCGCTGGAGCACTACCACTTCTTTCTTGGCCAGGGCATCGCCGGCCTTGGCGCTGCGCTCCGATTTAACCAGCTTCTTATCAATGCTCTCCAAATCTTTGATTTGCAGCTCGGTATCGATAACGTCCTTATCAAAAACGGGGTCAACCCCACCGGCAACATGCACGATGTTGGGGTCATCGAAGCAGCGCACCACATGGATGATGGCATCGACTTCGCGGATGTTGGCCAGAAATTTATTACCCAGGCCTTCGCCCTTGCTGGCCCCCTTCACAAGGCCGGCAATGTCGACAAACTCGATGATGGTGGGCAGCACACGCTTGGGGTTCACGAGGCCTTCCAGAATCTGGAGCCGCTCGTCGGGCACGGTAATCACGCCCACGTTGGGCTCGATGGTGCAGAACGGGTAGTTAGCCGATTCGGCCTTGGCGTTCGAAAGCGCATTGAAAAGAGTGGATTTACCGACGTTCGGCAAGCCGACGATACCGCAGCGGAGGCCCATTTTTTGAAATTATGAGTTGTGAATTATGAATTATGAGCTGGCACAATTCGGCCGCAAAGGTACGGCTTACAGCCACGCAAAACGACGCGAACGGACTTTCATCCATTCGCGCCGTTGAAATTGGGCCAGAATATTAATCGTTAATAGTTAACCGTTAACCGTTAATCACTAGTAGTTGTCGTCGCTCTTGTTGGGGTCGAAGGCGGGGCGGTCGAGTTCGGGGCGGGGCTGCTCGCGGCTGTCGTAGTCGCGGGGGCGGTCGAGCTCGGCCACTTCCTCGGGGGTCAGCAGCTCTTCGCGCACGTAGTCCACGGCATCTTGCAGGGCATCCACGAACTTGAGAAAGTCTTCCTTGTAAAGGAAAATCTTATGCTTTTCGTAGCTCACCGAGTCATCACCGTTCTGGCGGCGTTTGCTCTCGGTGATGGTCAGGTAGTAACTGCTGTTACGCACTGATTGCGCCTCCGCTTCAGCAAGAGACTGCAGCTGCTTCAGCAAAGGCCCTTTCCAAGCAATCAGTCAAGGTAGTGCGTAACAGCAGGTAGTAATCCTGACCACGGGTGGCTTTCACGTCGAAGAAGTACGTGCGCTTGCCCGCTTTAATGCGTTGGGAATAAATTTCTTCCTGGTCGTGACGGTCGTCCACGGCGTTGGGTTGGGGTATGAGTGGGAAATAATTGCGGTCGGTTGGTTGCCGGGCTAACTTACGAAATGCCCGCTAAAGATAAACGGTGGGGCCAACTGGGGTGTTGATAATTGAATTGTGTAAAGAACATCTCTGGAACGTCATGCAGAGCACAGCGAAGCATCTTTACCGCAATAGTATTTCAATCGATTAAGTAACTACCGCGGTAAAGATGCTTCGCTGCGCTCTGCATGACCGTGCTTTTACGACGTTCTTTATACTTCCAATTCCCCTACCCCATGCCCCTCGACCTCGCCGCCATCCGCTCTTTTGAAAACCTCGAATTTCTGGCCCGCCAGCTCGTCGATGGCTTTATTACCGGCTTGCACCAATCGCCTTACCACGGCTTTTCGGTCGAGTTTTCGGAGCACCGCCTCTACAACCCCGGCGAAAGCACGCGCCATATCGATTGGAAGGTATTTGCCCGCACCGACAAGCTTTTCGTGAAGCGCTACGAGGAGGAAACCAACCTGCGGGCGTACATTTTACTCGACGTAAGCCCGAGCATGTACTACCCCGCGCCGGGCTTCGACAAGCTGAAATTCAGCATTCTGGCCGCCGCCGCGCTCACCACCCTGCTCACCCGGCAGCGCGATGCCGTAGGCCTCGTCACCTTCGCCGACACCATTGAGCTGCAAACGCCGGTGCGCTCCACCAGCACCCACCGGCACACCCTGCTGCTGGCCCTGCAACAGCTGCTGGAGCGCCCACCCGCGCCCAAAACCGTGCGCGGCACCGACGTGGCCGGCACCATCCACGCCATTGCCCAGCAGATTCCGAAACGCTCGCTCGTTATGCTGTTCAGCGACATGCTGGGGCGCGGGCCGGCCGAGCAGGCCGCCGCCCTGGCCGCCCTCCAGCACCTCAAGCACCAGCACCACGAGGTGCTGCTGTTTCACGTACTCGACCGCGCCACCGAAGCCGATTTCGACTTTGCCGAGCGGCCCTACATCTTCGAGGATATAGAAACCGGCCTCGAAATCAAGCTCCAGCCCTCCCAGATTAAGGAGCAGTACCGGGCCGCCATGACGGCCTACGAGCAGGAGCTAGCCCTGCGCTGCGGCCAGCTCCGCATCGACTTCGTGCCGGTGGATGTGCGCGAACCCTTCGAGAAAGTACTGTATGCCTACCTGGTTAAGCACGGCAAAGTGCGATAGCCGGACTAAACCCTGCTCCCCGGCTGCTGTTGCACGTTTATTCCGCTTTTTTTTCGCTGCCCTTGTTCCTCCTTCGCATCCTTTTGATACTGACGGTTTCGGCGCTGGTCTTCGCGCCCATCACCGGCTACATTGCCTACAGCTACGGCCGGTCGTTCTGGCGGTGGTTTGGCCTGGGCATGGTCCTGCCCTTTGCTTCGGTGTTCATTGCCCTATTCGTGGCCATGCGCGAGCAGCTGGCCGTCGAGCGGGCCAACCGCCTGCCCAAACCGCCGCCGCCCACCGCCTAGTTTTTCGGCAAACCTGCCGCCCAGGTCGTGGCGCAAAAATTTGCCGCCCAGGCTGCCGCTCCGGCCCCGGCCCTACCTTTGCCCGGTATTCCACGCTGGCTGGTGCTGAAGTTCTCTGTTTGTTCACCTCTTCCCTCTTTTATGTACCAAACGCTCCTCATTCTCCATTCCTGGTCCCGCTGGCTCGTGCTGGTTTTTGGCCTCATTGCCGTGTACCGTGGCTATGCGGGCTGGACGGCCCGCCGGCCCTTCACCAAGGCCGATAACGGCATGAGTGCCGCTTTTTCTGGCTTTATGTGGCTCCAGGTCATCATTGGCTTCGGCCTGTACTTCGGCCTCAGCCCCTGGGGCCTGAACGCCATGAAGCAAGCCGGGGCTATGAAGGACCCCACCAAACGCTTTTTCGGCCTGGAGCACGTGGCAGTGATGATTCTGGCCGCCATCGTGGCCCAGGTGGGCCGCATCGTCGTCAAAAAAACCGCCGATGCCACGCTGAGGCACAAAAAAGCCTTCACATATTTTGGCATCGCCCTGGTGCTGGTGCTGCTCATGATTCCGTGGGGCATCTGGAACCCGTATCGGCCGTTGTTTCGTTTTTAAAACTTGTTACCCAACTTTATAGCGCTGCGTATAGAGTGCAGCGCCTCCGCTATTTTGCCCGGTTATTAATTGTTGAATTCGTGTCCACTGCGCCGAAACGCTCTTACTCCATCGAGGATTTCTCTGAGCTAATCAACCTCCGCATTACCAAGCTGGAAGAACACCGTGAGGCCCGCCAACGCTACGGCAGCCTGCTGGCCGTGCTGCGCCAACAATTCGATGCCTATCGCAACCAATACCGCTTCACAAAATAGTTTTTCGGGTTCTGAAATCAACCCTGAGCCCCGCCGTAGCATACGGCGGGGCTTTTTCGTGGATAAAACAGCGTACGGGCACGGGTGCCCTTGAGAAAATCATACCTTCGCGAGATATTTTTTTCGCTCCCACCCAACAATCCTCCCCCCCATGTCCACCCTCTCCGACCACGCCCATATTAGCGGCCAGCACCTGCGCCCCGAAAGCCTGATGATGAGCTACGGCTACAACCCCGCCTGGAGCGAGGGCGCCATTAAGCCACCGATTTTTCAGACTTCCACCTTCGTTTTCAAAAATGCCGAAGAAGGCAAAGCCTTCTTCGAGCTGGCCTACGGTCTGCGCCAGGCCAACCCCGATGAGGAAATGGGCCTCATCTACTCCCGCCTGAACAACCCCAGCCTGGAGATTCTCGAAAACCGCCTCTGCCTCTGGGACGGGGCCGAGGAAGCCGCCAGCTTTGCCAGCGGCATGGC
>JAYULN010000582.1:0-8637 GCA_043763525.1 Hymenobacter sp. | reverse complement strand
CGAGGCGGCCCTGCAGCGCCTGGCCAGCACCCATTTCTCGCTCGACAACCTGCGCCAGGCCAACGAGCTGATTCTAAACTTTACGCGCCAGCTGCGCCGGCGCGAGGCCTTTCGGCGCTCGCCCGACGTGCTGCACAGCAGCAGCGACGGGCAGAAGTACGACCTGGCCGTGGACTCGCTCGGCGGCAGCACCTCGTTCAAGTACTTCGGCAACCGCCGCGGCCTGACGGCTTATTCTTATTGTGGATGAAACGCTGCTCGTCTTCGATTCGACCGTGTTCAGCGCCGCCGACCGCGAGGCCACGCACCTGCTGGAGAGACTGCTGCGTCACGCCGTGCGGCCCACCGACGTGCACAGTACCGACACGCACGGCTACACGGAAGTCATCTTCGCCGTGACCCGGATGCTGAGCACCGCTTACGAGCCGCGCATCCGCCAGCTCACCAACCAGCAGCTCTACAGCTGGGAACCAGTGGCCGCCCACCGGCAGCTGGGACAAACCCTACTGCCTGATGCCCGCGTTGATTCGGAGCGCATCGCCCGGCACTGGGACGAGGTGCTGCGCCTCATGGTCACGCTCAAGCTGCGCCACAGCGAGGCCTCGCGCGTGTTCGGCCGGCTCAACTCCTACGCCCGTCAGCACCCGCTTTACCGGGCCCTGAAAGAACTGGGCCGGCTCGTCAAAACCGAGTTCCTGCTGCGCTACGTCGACCAGGTGGAGCTGCGCCAGCGCATCCAGAAGCAACTCAATAAGGGCGAAAGCGCCCACCGACTCGCCCACGCCGTCTGGCACGGACGCAACCAGGAGTTTCACGCCGCCACCCGCTCCGAGCAGCTGGTGGCCGAAACCTGCAAGCGCCTGCTGATGAACGCCATCATCTGCTGGAACCGCCTGCACCTCTCCCAGCACCTGGCCCGGCTGCCCCCAGAACAACAGGCGGCCACGCTGGCCACGCTCTCGCCCTTCGCCGTGCTCTCCTACCGCCACCTGAACCTGCACGGCGAGTACGACTTCTCCGACCAGCCCCTGCCAGCCGAAGCCCCGTTTGACATGGGCCTGATTACTGCTTGGCAACCGCCCGCTAAACCCAAGCAGGGCTAAGTCGGAGGTTTTCCCCTATTTGTTTAACAACACCCAAAATTGGCCAGCAGCTCGCGGAAGCCTTCGCGCCGCTTGAGGACGACGGGAAAGTCGAAGCCGAGCTGGAAGGTGTGCAGGACTAGGTATTCGAACAGGATGCTGGCCTCAGCAACGGGTTCGCCCCACTCGTGGTCGTGGAAGGCGCGCAGCAGCTCGTTCTGATTCGCCCAGGGGCACGGGCCGGTGGTCGGTGCGGAAAGGGTGGGGACAGACATTGGTTTATAACGAGAGGTGTTGGGAGCGTGGCTAGGCCTGGTGCCGGGTTTGGTGCCATGAGGGGGGCACTTGCCGAGATAGCCACACCGTGAAGCCTGCTGTTAATCTTCGGACCGGTTTTTTTCTCAGTAGGATGCGGTCCAGATAGTCATCGTTTACGGAATACGAGGCGTGCCAAAAGCTATTCTTTTTACAGCATGCATTATGGGGTGCGACGTTGCCATCAGTTGCTACGTGAACTGGGATTCTAGCGTCTTTTTGTAACGAGTGCTAACGAGAAGTAGGACGTTGAAAAAGCCTGCCATTTTGCCTATTGCTCAGGCTAGAATGTGACCTAGAGCAGATTTCAAGTTAGTGTACGTGGTAGCCACAATGGTCAAACCAGTTTTTCGCGTCCTGTTCGGTTATCCAGTCGGTGGCGGCTTGGATGACGCTCTCCAGTGCCTCTCGGGTGCGGGCCTGGGCCGTGCGCAACCAGGTTTTGAGCTTGCTGAAGGCCAATTCGATGGGGTTAAAGTCGGGCGAATAGGGCGGCAGGTACAGCAGGCGCGCCCCGCGGGCTTCGACGAGTTCGGCCAACCCGGCCACTTTGTGGGCCGGCAGGTTGTCGAGCACGACCACATCGCAGGGCAGCAGGGTGGGCCCGAGCACCTGGCTCAGGTAGGCGGCCCCGCTCACGGTCATGGCCGCTTGCAGCCCGGTGGGCGTCAGCGCCGCCACCAGCGTCACGTTCGGCCCGCCGTGCAGCGGCGTGGCCTGGGGGGCGCGTTGCCCGCCTTCGGCCCGGGCGTAGCGGCGGCAATAGGTCAGGTTGGTGCTGGTTTCGTTCACGAACTTGAAACAGGTAACATCCTCGCTTTGCAGCGCCTCGACAAAGGCCCGCCGCAGGGCTACGACGCGCCGGGTGTCGCGTTCGGCGGCGTGGACGCTCTTTTTTTTCGCCGCCACCCCAACGCCTGGACCGCCCGCCACAGGGTCGATGGGCTGACGGGGGGACCGCCGATGGCGGCCAACCAGGTGCAGAGTTCCGCCAGCGTGGCATCGGGCTCCTGGCGCAGGCACGAGAGCAATTCGTCCCGGGCCGACGCGTCCAAGTTCGGGGCGGGGCCGCTACGTGGGGGCAGCGCCGCCACCGAGCCCGTGGTGCGCTGGCGGTGCAGCAGCTTTTCCACAAACGAAACGGAAACGCTGAACTGGGCCGCCACGGCAACCACCCGACTGCCGGGCTGGCCGCAGGCCGCCGCCACCCGCTCGCGCAAATCAAGTGAATACGCTTTGGGGTGGTCCAGTAAAAACGGACAGTGAGCTAAGGTAGGTTGATTTTCAGGTCGTGTTCAAATTGGTGGGGCGAGCGGTAGCCCAGGGCGGAGTGGCGGCGGTCGAGGTTGAAGTAGGTGTCGAGGTAGTGGGCGACCTCCAGGCGGGCCTCTTCCAACGAGCTAAAGGGGCTTCCGCCGGGGATGAGCTCGGTTTTGAGCGTGCTCCAGCCGGCTTCGGCCTGCGCGTTGTCGTAGGGGTTGCCGGGCCGGCTGAAGCTGGGCACGGCCTTGGCCTGTTCGATGCGGGCACGGCAGGCGGCGCTGGTGTACTGGCTGCCGCGCTCGGCGTGGATAAGCAGACCGGGCGCGGGTTGTCGTAGCGTCAGGACCTGTTCCAAGGCCGTGAGCACGAGTTCGGTGGGCATCTGCGCGGCCAGGTGCCAACCGACCACACGCCGCGAACAGGCATCGCGCCAGGTGGCCAGGTAGCACCAGCGCCCGCCCACCAGTGGCAGATACGTAATGTCGCCCACCCAGACCTGGTTCGGGGCGGTGGGGGCCGGCTGACCCAGCAAGCGGTTTTCGGCCACGACGGCCGCCGGGTCCGCGACCGTCGTGCGGGGCCGGTACGGGCGGATACTCAAGGCTTGTAACTCGTGCCGGTGCAGCCACGTGCGCAACGCGTAGCGGCCCACGGTGTGCCCTTCCGCGTGCAACTCGGCCCGCAGCCGCCGGGTGCCGTAGCGTCGGGCATGGCGCGTAAAGGCCGCTTGCGCCGCCATCTGCCACGGAGCCGGCGCGGCGGCCGGCCGGTGCCGCCATTGGTAATACCCGGCGGGGCTCACGGCCAGCACCTGGCACAGCAACTGCACGGGCCACGGCTCCGTGCAGTCCTGAATGAACTGGTAGCGGCTCATCACTGAGGGGGCTGGGAGAAGATGGTCACGACTTTTTTTAACATGTCGCGCTCCATTTCCACGCGCTTGAGCGCGGCCCGCAACTGCTTGATTTCCGCGCGCTCCGCGCTGCTGGGCACGGCGGCTTTCAAAGCCTGGCGCTGCCAGCGTCCCAGCAGGGCCGGCGAAATGCCCTGGGCACGGGCCACGTCGCTTTGCCGGGCCCCGGCCGCTACTTGGCGGACGCACTCGACTTTAAAAGCCGGCGTATATTTCTTGCGGGTGGAGGGGACCCCTCCAAGATTCGATTTTTCAGTCATGAGCAACGGAAGTTAAGACTTCTCGCTGTCCGTTTTACCTAGACCGCCTCACTTTCATGCCCAGAAGTTACGCCTAAAACCATAAACCATCCTGGAATCCGCTCTAGTTAAGAACAGGAACTAAGGGCCCTACTTCCTGCTCGAACTGGTAGTAAAACCGGACCTGGGAAACGCCGTCTTTCAACACGTCGTTTTGGGATGCGACTACGCTACCAGTTGCTACGTGGGCTGGGACTCTAGCGTCTTTTTGTAGTGAGCTTTTGAAGACATGTTGCAGGTGCTTTCCCACCAGCCAGTCCGTCCTATATCCGCTCGGCCGCCCCCCTACCCCCGCCTCGGTCGCTACTAGTATTGCTAGCCGCTACGGTCCTCATGCCTGGTCACCCCAACCGCCGTCATAAGCACCCGAAGTGGTCCGCGGTGCGCCCGTTGGTAAGTGTAGTTCTTCTAAGCACGAACACCAACCAGCGGCACCAGTAGCCAGAGCCCCCGGGTACGGTCGACACGCTCTTTGGAATTAATTGGTATAACTGCAGAACTAATCTTTTTTTCCCTTCCCCATTTCCTAACCACCCCACTCCGCTCATAATCATTGCTACTTGCGCGTCCGGGTCGAAGACAAGTGGCAGCTGAGCGGGCAATCGATGAGCATGCCGTACATGGTTCACGACACCAGCACAACCATCCATCATAGGGTAGCAAGCTGCCTCGGCTCTCCCCATCAGGGCCGGGGGACAACCGGGGGACAAACGCGAAGATGAAAGGGGACAGAACGCAGTTCATAATCTGTCCCCTGATGAATCTTTTTTCGCCCTTGTCCCCCGAAGTGTCCCCCGGAAAAGCAAAAACCCCATTTCCAGTGCGGAAATGGGGTTTTATGTAGAGAAGGAGGGATTCGAACCCCCGGACCTGTTACAGTCAGCGGTTTTCAAGACCGCCGCAATCGACCACTCTGCCACTTCTCTGAAAGGAATTATGAGTTAAAAATTATGAATTATGAATCGCAAAACGACAATTCATAATTTTTAACTCATAATTGGTAAGCGTAGAGAAGGGGGGATTCGAACCCCCGATACCGTTGCCGGTATAACGGTTTTCGAAACCGTCGCATTCGACCACTCTGCCACCTCTCTATCAGTTTCCCCGAGTGATTGGGGAGTGCAAAAGTACAGGTCAATGAGCAATGAGCAATGAGCAACGAGCAATTTTCAGTAAAATTTTCGAGTGCCGACCTAACGTAATTGCTAATTACCTACTGCTCATTGCTCATTGCTTTCTGCTGCAACTGCTCTTGCAGCATTTGCCGGCGGCGGCCCATCACAGCGTCCATGCTCACGTTCACCTCAAAGCCGATGATGAGGGTCATGCACACAAATTCGAGCCACACCATAAAACCCACCAGCGCCCCGATAGAGCCGTAAAAGTGGTTGTAGGAATCGAAAATGCGGACGTAGAGGGTGAACAGGAACGACACGAGAAAGATGAGCAGCGTGGCCACGATGGCCCCGGCCGACACCAGGGGCCACTTGTCATGCACGGGCGGCACGAAGTAGTAAATCACGCAGGTCGTGCTCAGAAACAGGCCCAGCAGCGAGCCGTAGCGCACCAGCGTAAGCACCAACTCGGTGAACCGCTCGGGCACGATTTCATAGAATACCAACCCGTCAATCAGGTAAGTACCGAAGAAGATGCCGGCAATGGCCAGCACCAATATCAGCGATAGCACGAAAGTGAGGGCCGTGGCAATCATGCGCTTGCGCAGGTAGCTGCGGTGCTTAAACCACGGGTATTTCTTCTCGAACGCATCGAGCAGCGCCATGATGCCGTTGGAGCTAAGCACCAGGGCCGTAACGAAACCAAAGGATAGCAAGCCGCCGTGCGGGATGTTCACGATGTCCTCGATGGTGGAGGCCGTGGCCGCATACAGCTCGCGCGGCATAAAGTCGCCCAGAAACTGGAGGATATCCACGTTCAGGTTCGGCACGGGGATGTACGGAATGAGCGTGAACAGAAAAATAATGGTCGGGAACAGGGCTACTGTGAGGTTGAAGGCCATGTAGGCGGCACGCTTCTCCAGCGAATCAAGCCGCAGCTCGTGCAGAATGCGGTCGAGCACGTCGTAGAGCGAGGCGTGACCGCCGGGCAGCCGCAGCCGCTTCAGGCCCACAATCAGCTGCCGGTACGGCCGTTGCTGGCGCACATCGGGAAAGCGGGTACGACGAATGGCGGGCGTTTTCAAGGAGGGTTGAGGAGTAATGAAAGAACGTCATGCAGAGCGCAGCGAAGCATCTTTACCGCTTCGTTGCCACGGCATTAATTACTCCTGAGGTAAAGATGCTGCGCTGCGCTCTGCATGACGTTCTTTCATTGACCATTTTACTTCTGGTTACTTCCGGAACGCCGCCGGCGCGGGCGCATCGGGCGGGATGGCTCCGGGCGTGGGCCGCACGGGGCTGTCGAATTCATCTTCGCTAAAATACGGCAGCAGGCGCTCCTGAATGCTGGCCGGCATGGGCACGGGCCGGCCGGTGCTGGTTTTCACAAACACCATCAGCGTGTGGCCTTCGGTGAGCAGCTGGCCGGCTTCGTTGTAAATCTCATACTCGAACAGCACCCGCGCGCCCTCGGGCGGCTGGCGCAGCAGCAGGCGCACGGTCAGCAGGTCGTCGTAGCGGGCCGGGCGGCGAAATTTGGTACGCAACTCCCCTACCGGCATGCCCACTCCATCGGCCTCCAGCTCCTTGTAGCTGATGCCGAGCTTGCGGAACGCCTCGGTGCGGGCCACTTCAAAATACGCCGCGTAGTTGCCGTGATAGACGTAGCCCATCTGGTCGGTTTCGGCGTAGCGCACGCGAATTTGAATGTCGGAGGTGTACATACTTTGGCAGTTGTCTGAACGGTCATGCAGCGCGCAGCGCAGCGAAGCATCTTGCTCGCTCAATGCAATCAAATCAACAGGATTAGTTTCCCGAGGCAAGATGCTGCGCTGCGCTCTGCATGACCGTTCTATAAATCTACTTAATCCCGGCCCGGTTCAGCACGGCCTGGTAGCGGCGGGCGTTGGCAATGTGCTCGGTTTCGTTGGTGGCAAAAGCGTGGTAGCCGCTGAAATCCTCTTTAGCGCAGAAATACAGGTAGTTATTGCTTTCCGGCTTTAGCACGGCGTCGATGCTTGCTATGCTGGGCAGGTTGATGGGGCCGGGCGGCAGGCCGGCGTACTTGTAGGTGTTGTAGGGCGAGTCTTTTTGCAGATGTACGTTGAGCACGCGCTTGATGGTGAAGTCGCGGTTGGCGTAGACCACGGTGGGGTCGGCCTGCAGCTTCATGCCCTTGCGCAGGCGGTTGAGGTACACGCCCGCGATGCGGGGCCGCTCGTCGGCGTGCTGCTGCTGCTCGGCCTCCACGATGCTGGCCAGGGTGCTTACCTGGGCGCGGGTGAGGTGCAATTTCTCACGCTCTGCATCGCGGGCGGGGGTCCAGAACCTCTCGTACTCCTTCTTCATGCGCTTCATGAGGTTTTCGGCCGAGGTGTTCCAATACAGCTCGTAGGTGTTCGGGATGAACATACTGAGCACCGTGGTGGTGTCGAAGCCCAGACTTTTGGTGTAGCCGGGGCTGCTCAGCAGGGAGTCAATCTGGGCGGGGCGGGCGTCAATCTGGGTCGAAAGCTTCTCGGCCAGCTCGCGGCGCAGGCGCACGTTGGTGAAGGTGAGCCTGAGTGGCGACTGCAACCCGGCTTTCAGCACATTAATTAGCTGGCGGTTGGTGTAGCCATCTTTCAGCTCGTAGCGGCCGGGCTTCACGTGGGCGGGGTACTTCATCAGCTTGGCCACGAAGTGCAGCGAGAGCTTATCGACCACCACGCCAGTGGCATCGATGGTGCGCAGGGCGGCCTGCCAGTCGTCGCCCCGATGCACCACCACGTAAGTCGGCTTGCCCTTGGTTTCGATATTGGCGGTGAAGAACACCTGGTAGAAATAATAGGAGAAGCACACCAGCGCGAGCGTGAAAACCACGCTGACGGTGGCCCAGCGCCGACGGCGCTTCAGGGCTTGGTCGCGGTACTCAATGGCCGTCTTTTTGACAGGTTGGGGCATGGGAATTGGTAATAAATCGGGGGAGCGGCTTCAAAAGTACGAAGAGCCGCTACGGCGAAGTGCGGGCGGGGTCGTCGTTGTTTCGTTTCGGCCGGGCGTAGTACCTTGCCCGCTCCTTTGGCCCGGCCGGCTACGCGTTGCCGCCGTGGGCCGTTGCTGGCCCGTCGGGGCTTACCTCCAAATTTCAGTTCTTCTTATGCCCGCTACGCTCCTTCGCATCCACCCCGAAAACCCGCCCCAAAACCGTATCCAGCAAGCCGTTGAGGTATTGCGCAAGGGCGGAGTCATCATCTATCCCACCGATACCGTGTACGGCATCGGCTGCGACGTAACCAATGCCAAGGCCGTGGAAAAGGTGTGCCGCATCAAAAAGCTTTTTCCCGAAAAGGCCAACCTGAGCTTTATCTGCCACGACTTGTCGCACATTTCCGACTACGCCCACGGCATCACCACGGCCACTTACAAGGTCATCAAAAAAGCCCTGCCGGGCCCTTTCACCTTCATTTTCGAGGCCAGCGCCAACGCCCCCCGCTTCGGTGGCACCAAGCGTAAGACGGTCGGCATCCGGATACCCGACAACCAGATTATCCTGCAACTGGTGAAGGAATTGGGCAACCCCATCGTGAGCACCTCGGTGCGCGAAGACGAAAACACCATCGACGAATACGTAACCGACCCCGACCTGATTTTCGAGAAGTACCGCATGT
>JAYULN010000581.1:0-8643 GCA_043763525.1 Hymenobacter sp. | reverse complement strand
GGGGGGCGGCCATGAGGCCCCCGGTGCGCGCAAAGCCGCACTACGCGCCCGAAGGGCACCTTATGAGGATGCAGCAGCCATCTTCTGGCTGCGGAAGCCGAGGCAGCCTAGAGCGAAGCGGAGGGCAGTACGGGGGCTTGGGGGCCTCCCCAATGAGCACCGCCCGGAGGGCTCCGCATTCAGCCAGGGGCCGCTGCTGCCGCTGTTGGACTTTGAGCCGCTTTAAGCCGCGCCCTGGCCTCGGTACCGTTGAAACAGCCGCTGTTCCAGCTTGCTCGCGGTGGGTGCGTGGGGTACGGCCACTGCCCCAATGGGGTCTCCCGCGCATGGGAGGTGCCGACCAACGAGAGGCGGCGACCTTAGCTCCGCTGACCTTCGGTTGCGCATTGGCAACCTGGGCCGGTGCGGTAGGCTGGTGTCTGGGCTGCTGGGGGTGGAAGGCTGAACCCGACCAACGGGAGCGGTTCAGCCGGAGAACGAGCGGCAGGAAGCGGTGAGCGGAGGGGCGCTGGCCTGAGCCCAAGCGAGCCCCGTAGCGTAGGGCGGCCTATGGCGTGGGAATGTGGAAAAGAGTGGGCTGTTTGTGCGGAAGCCTTTTCCATATTTCCATGCCAGAACGGACTGGTGCTGCTTCCGAATCAGCAGTAGGCGGGCAGGCAGAGGCCGGCCGAATGGAGGGGCGGGCGGCCGGCAAGCGCAGGAACGGAGCGCAGTCCGGCCGCCCGGCCCGAAATGAGGTGGGCCGGGGTGCGGGTTTGCGGTAGGGGCGGCTGGCTGACTTTTTGGAAGCGGGCCGGCCCGTTGGCGGTGGTGCTGCAGCTTCGCAGTGTCGGGAGCAGGCGGGGAGGCAGAGCGCGGGACGGGGCGAAGTGTCGGGGCGGAGGGCCCATAGTGAGCGAGGGAACGACCAGCGGGAGAGGAGGAGCGAACGGCGGGCTCCGCAGCCCCGATGCGCAGCCGCGGCCGGCGCGGGCGGTGGGCATCGGTAGGGGCGGGCTGCGCCATTTTTCGGTGCTGCCTGACCCGTTGGCGGTTTGCAGCTGGGGTGTCGCTAAGTCGCGGAGGAAATGCGCAAGGGATGGGAAGGGCGCGACCATCGGGAGCGGTGCGCAGCACGGAAGCGTAGCGCACCCCTGGACAGCCCGACCCCCGAAACGACCAGCGGGAGTGTAGGGGAATGCGCCCTAAATAATACCATTTGTCAGGCTATCAATTTTGAATGTCCATGCAATCTCTTGTTCCGTATTTTTGTAAATAAGTGTAGTAACTTAAATACACTTTTGTACGCCATGCTTTTCAGCAGCTCAAAACTTGGTCACATTGCCCAGATAATCAGTACCGGCGCGGTCTGGGAAATCGGTACTTCGGCCTTTACGCCACCTACTGCGAACGAGATTGAAACCTTCGTCCACGTCGTGATTCAGGTGGTGGTGGGCATCGTGACGATTTATGCGACCGTGCGCAAGATGTTCCAGAAGCCCGAAACGGTGGTGAAGCTGCCGGCCGTGGGTGCCGTGGTGGTGCCGCCGGCTTCTCCGGCCGAGGCCAGCCCTGCCGACTCTGCTCATGTCGCCGAGTAAGCCAGTTGCTGCCGGGGCCGTGAGTGGTCCTAAACCGGCGCGGGTGGCTCCGGTGCTGATGTCGGCGGGGCAGAGGGTTCAGGCGGCGAGGCTGGCTCAGGCGGTGCCTTCGCTGCGGGAGGCCTATAGCCAGGCGCTGGCCCGCTGGGGCGATGACCCGGTGCTGCGGCTGCTGGCGCTGCCCATCATCACCGAGTGCTACCGGAGCCCGGAGCGGCAGGACGAGCTTTTTGAGCAGGGCCGAAGCAAGCCGGGGCCCGTCGTGACCTACAAGCGCGGGGGGGAGTCGAACCACAACAAGCGGCCCACGCCGGCGCTGGACGTGGCCTTTCTGCTGCCTGACAGGGAGGTGTCGTGGTCGGGGCTGCTGCTGAGCAAGTTTGCGCGGCTGATGAAAGCCGCCGATGCGCGGGTGCATTGGGGCGGCGACTGGCCTAAATTCAAAGACAGGCCGCATTTCGAGGTGCTGGGCTGAGCCTGGACCTATTCATTTTTTCACCCTTTAACCCATTTTCACTTATGAAGCTCTGGCAAATACTCGTACACGCGGCCGTCAATGTGATTCTGCAGCTCGTGGACAAGAAGCGCGACCGGGCCGGCAAGTAGCCAAGGCCTGCACCACCATAAATGACGGGGCCAGCTGGCCGGGCTTGATGTCCGACTGGCTGGCCCCGTTGGGTTCAGGTGTATTCTTAATTGCGGTCCCGTTCTTCGGGGAGGCGGCAAAGGTGGTAGGAGAGCTTGAGAATGAAAAGGTAGTAGCCCCACTGGCTTAGAGTAGCCAGACGGTGTTCGAGTAACGCTGGGCCGACGGAAACCAACTCTGATGAAGGAAACCAAAATGGCCGGTCGAGCAGCGCCACGTGTTCGGGCAAGCCGCTGGGGCTTGCTGGCAAGTAGAAAATGTTGGTAAACTGCTGGCCGCGCAACTCCTTTTCAAGGCTCTGCAGCTTGGCCTTAATCGTAGCCGGGGGCAGCCCCTGCGCTCGAAACTCACGGGTAAGTGCGGAAGTAAAGTCAGCCAACGGTACCAAGGGTACAAAACCGACTTCTTTGGGCACGTTGCGGGGGTTGCCAACAACGTCTACGTCGCAAGTATTGGCGATGAGCAAGGCATTAGAGTAGCCCTTAGTGAAAGTCGCGGGTTCGGATTGCCAAATGGGTAAGCGAATCGATGGCAACAGGTCGCCCTGTAGTAGGTGCTCGGAAACACCCGTTGCAAAGAAATCGGTATACAACTTGGGAGTCGATGCTACCGACTCGCCAAACTGACTTAATCCCTGAGTGATGCGTTCTTTTTCCGTGTCGGATAGAAACGACGGGAAAAGCCGCGCTACTTCCGTTACGTCAAATGCCATGCGCTGTGTGTCCCTCTTGTTCGTGCTAAGTCGCGCTTAGCGCATGCCTGGAATAAGCGAACGAGTTTGAGCCAAAGCCAATTCGTCGACCAAGCCGCTGAGTACATCATATTCAGTACCGGCAAGGGGGCGCGAACCCTGAAACATGGCTGCTGCAACTCCAACAACCACGGGGTTGTCGGATGTGAGCTGGAAATGCTCCGTGGGTAGGTAAGCAACGGGAGGCTCGCACGGGACCGAGGGAGCTCGCAGTAAAAAAAGCGTCGGCAGCTTCTCCATGTCGATGTAGCAAGCACCGGCGGGCACACTGCGCAGCATATCGCCCAGCCACTGGGGGCCGGGGCCAGCCACGGCCATCTCCTCACTACGGCTTTTGTATAAGCTGCTGGTGATGGGGTTGTGGGTAACGGGCAGGTCGAGGGCTTGGGAGAGGAACATGGGTCTAGGCGATGCTTGATTTGTACTTGGACGAAGCGACGCTCATAAATGCGGCACGAGCAGCTACGTGGGCCTGGTTGGCTAGCGCAAACTCATCGGCGTCATCAGAATCAGGCGTGGTAGTGGCGTTGCATTCCAGTACTACGCGGGTAGGGGTCCCGGGTTGGCCGACCAAGACTTGGGTTTGTAGGGTAACGGTGGTGGTGGGGGGCAAATGAAAATGGCTTTGCGCGGCATGGCCAGCGTCGCGGGCACCGGCTAACTCGGTAAGCTGGGGCAAATTGGGCAGGTATTCTTGTGCTGTTTCGCCCGGCTCCAAGGCAAAATCGTTGATGTAGGCCATCTGTGCTGCACGCAGCTCCTGTTTAATGGCTAGCGCCTTGTAGACGGGCAGGTACCGGTTAACAAGCTCCGAGAGAAAAACCTCCCACCCTGGGTATGGTTTCAGGCAGTTGAAGGAAACTAAGCCGACACCGATGATGATGGCGTAGCCAGTTGTTTCATTGCGCAGAACCAACGAAGGTTGGCCTTTGCTGAGCTCGGGTTTTATGGATTTTGGCTCACCGCTGGCACCGACGTGGATGGTGAGTTCAAAGGGTTGCTTTTCCTGGTACGTAAAGCCATCCTGCTGTAGGATGGTGTAGAAACGGTGGAAGTATTCGACGGGAGGTTCAGAGTGCGCGGAGTCCACATCATAGCGAAACGCGCACAAGGCTTCACGCAAGAAGTGGTTCTGAAATTCCATAGAAGCCGGAGCGGGGCGAAAGAGTTAAGAGCGAAAAACGAAGTAGATGAGCTGCTTTACTTGTTTTCGCTGGTTGCAGTTACAGAAGAAGACCTGCACAAATCAACGAACATTGCGGCAATTATACTGCAAATGTAGAGCAAATACTCCGAGCAGCCTATAGCCAGCCTGCGGCGAGGTGTAAATATACGTCTATCACTATTCTGCGCACAACGATGAATTTTATCCAAATAATGCCCCGTAAACGACTCGTCTGGGGCTGGCGGTGGCTGATGGCATACAGCATGGGACTGCGCGGGCCGAGGTAGAAGGGCACGTAGTCGTTGAGGAAGCCGCCGGGTGGGAGCGGCACGGCAATACGGTTGCGGCGGTCGGTGAGGCTGGCGTCGCCGGTGTTGCGGTAGATGGCGGTGGCGGCAGTGGGTTGGTTGCGGCAGAATATACCGTGCTGTAGCGTGGCCAGGAGGTTATCGAGGTGGGTGATGCGGTAGATGCGGGTGGGAATGGGTTGGAGCATTACTGACGACAAGGGAAGCTGCTGAAGCAGTTAGCAAAGTTATACGATGCTGTTACTGTAGCTGGGGCTGCTGCTCTCCAAGTTTGCCCGATTGATGAAGGCGGCCGATGCGCGGGTGAATTGGGGCGGCGACTAGGCGGGGTTCAAGGACTGGCCATATTTCGAGGTCTTGGGCTAGACCAAATTGGAATAGTTAGTGGGTTTAAAAAACAGGCCTGCTTAATACAGGCCTGTTTTTTTGCAGTGAAGTGGAGAATCAAACTTCAACCTCCAAATTGGCTACGCTCAATCGTTCGTAGATAGGAACGCCAGCCAAAGAAGTTATTGAGACTACGAAGGCATAAGGCACATCCTCGCCGCTCTTCTTATCCCAACCCTCATGACCTGTAACAGCAAATAGTAGGCGTTCCCGATACAATTTGAATCCTTCAACAACCGTCCAATCTTTCTGAAGGGTACTACCCAATCTGCTCACAGTATGAGAGATGACACCGCGGTTAAGGGCAGCACCAATCTCCCATTGAACAGTATCTGGAGTCGAACCATCATTCACTTCAGAATCCCTTAAATCTGAATCTGGAGCAAGCGTTACGTCTACCGTGGCTAAGAAACTTGATAAAGACTGACCTAAGTCTGCCATTTGCCATTTCAACCTAGTAGAAACGTATTTGGACATCGTCTGCCGTGTACGTCGCGGCCGAGCAGCATAAGCTAAAGTGACTTCTATACGGTAAAGAGTATCATCTGCTAACCCATTCAGCCGGTCAAGTTGAACTTCGTAAATGTGAGCATTGCTCTTAGCCAAACGCCCTTCCTTTATAAATGTGATTCGGGAATCCGTGTTTTCAAGGCATTTCGACTTGTCGGGAACACCATAACCAAGGGTTCTTAAATGAAACAGCTTAGTTTCGTAGGGGTCTGAGTCAAGTGCCGCAGGCCATTGCGCTGATTGCACTATAAGGGCCCTGTAAAGCTGAGTTGAATAAGATGGAAAAGCAGCAGCTAGTGCTGCTGCAATGTGTGCAACTTTCGGAGCAGCGAAGGAAGTCCCAACTGCCTTACGAGTAACAATGGGCAGCCCGTACATGGTAGAAGTGACCAGCTCAGGGCTTACATCATCGTGCGGTGTTAAATCGCCAGATATACTCAGGGCAAAATCTCCCCCGTACTCGACAGCATCTGGTTTTATCATGTTCCACATACCTAAACCCGTGCGGGAGAATGCCGAAGGCATATTCCGCTCACCAAATGAGGTATGTGTTGAGGAGGAAAGTCTATCAGTACATACTGAACCAACGGTCAATGCTTGGCAGCTTTGAGCAGGGTTGCCTATTCGACAAGACGCCTCCGCAAGATAAATGGGGTATGGACGCCCTGCATCCATATGCTGTTTAATACCGAGCCGGAAAGAAAGTGGGTCATTTGAACTCACGTTACCGGCACTCGTTATAAAGAGCACATCACTTTCGAAACTCAATTTGTCGATTTCGGCAGCCCACGCTGACATATGTGTTGTCAAACATGGTTTTTGGCTTTGAACGGACAAGTTGAACAGTCTAGTCCCCGAGTAATCCGACACAATTTTCCTCATAAGAGCAGGAGGAAAAAGTCGCTGATTCATCACATTGCCCTTATTAAGAATGCGAGCGTTCTGCAACCAAGCAATTGGCTGGACGGTAGTGCCATCTGCGGGAATATCGGAGGAGTAGAGCACCGCGCCTGCAACTCTTGTTCCATGCCCACCGGTGCGCACCAAATCGGCCACCGCGGTTGCTGATTCTCCTGGGACATAATTTCTAGATGCGGAATGCTCTACTGCAGCTCCTAAAAGTGGATGCCTTGTCTGCATACCACTGTCTATCACACAAACCCTGGGTGCATTAGGCAAAGGAGGCACAACAGTGACAAATACTTCTCCAAAAGATGCATCCTCCCTGTCTATCAATTCAGCACCAAGGTCATACTCGACAATGGCGAAAACGTGAGGCACAAAGACTAATTGTTTCAGGCAAACACCAGAAACCTTGAGTTTATAAGTTAAGTAGGTAGCCAGTATTAAGTAGTCAGTAGTCAGACATCAAAGTGCTGTCAATCAAGATTTAACATTGGATCTTACTACCGAATACTTATGTCCGACTACTTACAGTATCATTTTGGTCTATTTGACTAATTTCTTCGCCCTCATATTTTTTGACTAACCTTTCTAGTTCAGCTACGCAAGCGTCTTTGTGCTTAAACCAAGCTTCCGCTTCCTTTTGCCAAGCATTTTCTTGCCTTTTAGTAGCCTCTTCGGGTTTCCGAGGAAAAGGCTTGTCTAAGGAAACGTCTACTTCAATCCAAATTTCACGTTCATTTTCAATCGTGCCCCAACGCCCTAATAATTGTTCATCTTTTACAATGCTGTCTATACTAGCGCCACGGGATGAGATGTCCCACACGTAGGCCATCTGCTTTACCCCGGCCATACTGCCGCTAATCATAGTGTTTAGCTTGGCCCGTAGTTTAGGGTAGTCTGCTGACGTAGCTACCCCAAGTATGTAGCCTCCCGGTTCAACCGCCACTACATCAATCCCCCACCCTCGAAGCGTATCCTCTTCGAGCATATTAGGGTCGATTTGCAGGTACAACGGCACATAGCTTAGTGCAGCTGAACTAGTAGCATCACCGTCATTATACTCTTCGAGATATGTAATCCAGTCTCTGCTAACTTGTTCGATTTTTGCCTTTAGGTCCCGACCATGGTCGGGCATTCGCTGCAGGTTAATCTTGGAGAGTTCTTGGGGCTTTCGTCCCCCGCCCCCCGAATATTTATAAGTTCCAGGATAAGCCTGTACAAATTGCAGATGCGGGAATTCGGGCATAAGAACTACTGGTTCTCAATGGTAGACAGCTCAAGCAAGGCTTGCTCTAGATGCTTTATAGTTACTTCTTTATGCAAAGACATCACACATAGTTTTGCGGCATCTTGTGCAATTTTAACAGTTTGGGCAGCAGAGAAACCTATTAATTGTTGGGAGAAGCTGGGAATATTGAGCGTTTTACTAACAGGCAAAGCACCTAAGGTATTTCGCAGTAGCTGGGCAATTTCCATCACACCCGGGCGCGGTATTTCTAGAACTTCATCAAAACGGCGAAAAACCGCTTTGTCAAGTGAGTTTTCTAGATTGGTCGTTGCCACTAACAGACCTGGTGCTTGGTACTCCTCTAAAAGGAAAAGTAGCATATTGACCAAACGAAACATTTCGCCTACATCTTGACCATAGGTGCGAGACTTGGCAATAAAGTCACACTCATCAAGTAGCAATACACAAGGTTGCTGCTGAGTAGCATCAAAAATGGAACGCAGGTTACTCGCAGACTCTCCTAAATAGGAAGAAACGAGGGTGTCAAATTGCACCTTGAAAAATGGCAACCCAATATTCCAAGCTAACCGCTCTGCTCCCATGCTCTTGCCGCAACCCGGAGGCCCATACAACAAAACTTTGCGACGAGGTACAAGTCCATATTCAGCAAGCCGGTCTCGGCTTACATATTCTCTCTCTACCCTATTAAATCTTTTTTCTACCTGCTCCGGCAAAATCATATGGTGCCTCAACTCATCGCGAGGTACCTCCTTTAGCAGTGGCTGTTGATGCCGCCGGCTAACAGGAAGTTCCGCAAGTTGTCCTATCGCGGTGGAACGACGAGCGGAAATGGTATTATCTCGGGGCGAAGCAGCTTGGTTCTGCTCTGCAGCGTGGAGCAAGCCCTCCAGCTCCATTACAAGAAGTAAATGCCCTTTTTTTCTTTCCTCATCCACGATTCCTCTAGCAACGCTAACTAGCTCAGGACTAGGGCGCAGCTGAATAGAACGAAAGAGGCGTTTCAGTGTATCTGATTTCACGATGTATGCAGCTTATTAGCTATTGAAGCTGTTTAGAAAGTCGGGCAAAATAAAAGGACTTCCAAAAAAAGCCGAAATTTGAGGTGTGTCACTCATTTTTTCGTCTTTTAATGGAAGTCCTC
>JAYULN010000580.1:0-8654 GCA_043763525.1 Hymenobacter sp. | reverse complement strand
TGAGCTTCGTAGCCAGCCCCTCGTCCGGCAGCACAACCGCCCGCTCATATGCCTACCTCGACCGCGAGGCGGGCAAGGCCGGCACGCGCTACTACCGCCTGCGGCAGCTCGACCTCGGCGGCACCACCAGCTTCTCGCCGGTGCGTACCGTGCGCTTCGAGGCCGAGGCCCCGGCCACGCTCCTGCTCACGGCCGCGCCCAACCCCTTCCGGCAGCAGCTCACCCTGCACCTCGACCTGCCCGCCGGCGCGGTGGGCGCTCCGGCCCAGCTCAGCCTCACCGATGCCGCCGGCCGCACCCTGCGGTCGCTGCGCATCCCGGCCCTGCCCGCGGGCCCGAGCCAGGTGGAGCTACCCGGCCTGTCGGACCTCGCCAGCGGCTTGTACTTGGTGCAGCTGGCCCTGCCCGGCCAGCCCGTGCAGCACCTCAAGGTGGTGAAAGAGTAGGCAAATCAACTACCTGGTTCCACAAAAAAGGTCCTCACCGCACGGTGGGGACCTTTTTTTTGTGGAACCAGGCGGCTCGCCTCAGTTAGTTTTGGATAATCAAATCCAGCGTAAACTTCTCCTTATCGGTGGCCGCATTGCTGGAACCCCGAATGACAATGGTGTAAATTTTACCGGCGGCGAAATTGGTAGCCAGTACCGTCGTTCCGCCAGCAAAGGGAATAATTGTGTTGTTGGTCGAATTCACGAGGTTGTAGCTAGCCGTGCCAGCCGGTACCGAGACGAAGGCCGAGGCCGCACCCGTGCCGGTGGTAGGCACCACGGCCACCAGCATGCCGCTGTTATCGGGCTTGCTCAGGCCCAGGGGCGAAACGAGGCCCTGTCCCACATGCACCAGGCGTATCTTGGCCTGGCCCGAAGCCGGGGCCGTCAGGTCATCCTCCGTCCAAAGGCCGGAGGCCATATTTGCCGGTTGGCCCACGGCGCTGTACACGAAGTAAGAATAGCGCTTATCCTTGCCTATGGCTTTGGTTTCGGTGTTCAGTACTGCCCCGCCAGCCGCCGCAATGCTGGTTTTGACTTCCAGCGAGCCGGTTCCAAAACTCTGGTAGCCGCTGTTGGCCCCATAAAGCACGGCGGGGCTTTCGGCCGCTCCAATCTGCACCTTGATGGGGAAAGCCGAGCTGTTGGCCGCATCGTGAACAACATTAACCTGGGCCTGGTCGGGGGCGGGGGTCGGAGCGGGGGTGTCGCTCTTGCCGCACGCGGCAACGAGCAGGGTAGCTGGCAGCAGGGCCAGAACAGTACGGTGGAGGATGCTGGCTTTTTTCATACTACTTATTTTCAAGAGGCGTGGGGAATACTGACCAAAAATTATTGGCCGGCTAGCGCTGAACGTGCAAGCGCGTTGTTTTGTTGGGTGCTGAGCCGGAAAAATACAGGCCAGCTATATTGTTTTACTTCCTGCATATATCCTATCTTTGTTTTCTTATGCACCTAAGTATTATGTACAAAATCAAGCAATTGGCCTCTTCACGGTTCTGGTGCCGCACATTGCCTGCTATCGCATTAATTTTCAGCCTGGTGGCCCCGACTTTGGCACAGCAGGCACCCTCCGGCATCCGGCTGCTGCCCGAAGATGCCCAGCGTAGCTGTAACGGCCCCCAGCACAATTTCGATTTCCTGGCCCCCGGGGCGGGCGAAGACCAGTATCAGACCGCCGGCTTCTTTGGCCAGAAGCTGCGACCTTACCTGGCTGGCAACGAGCAGGGCCTGGCGCACCTCAACGACTACCGCCGCCAAAAAACCCTGTACCTGATTGACCGGCTGGTGGCTGTTGGGGCTTTCAGCCTCTATGGCCAGCAAATTCTGGCCCACGACGACCGGCAATACTTCAACCCCAGCCAGCAAGTAGCCGCCGGCGTGTTTGCGGTGAGCATTCTGGCCACGGCCTTCATCAACCGCAACACCAACCTGCACCTGCTGCGCGCCGTGAAGAGCTACAACGGCGAGCTGGCCCAACATGGCCTCTGGCCGCGCCTGCGGCCCACGGCCCTGGGCCTCACGGCCGCGCCCACGGGGCAGCCGCTGCTGGCCCTGAGCTGGGCCGTGCGCTAAACGCCGCATTTTCCCGCACACGCTTTTTCATGGACTACCCCTTGCCCGAAGCGGCCCGGCAGTACGTGGCCGCGCACCTGCACGACGACCCCGCCCACCTGGCCCTCCAAGCCCGCCGCCACCCCAACCTGCCCGTGCCCGAGCTGGTGCGCCAGATTCAGGCCCGCCAAAAAGCCCGCGCCAAGCTGCCCGCATGGGCCGATAACCCCGAATTAATTTTCCCGCCCGCGCTGTCAGTCGAGCAGGCTTCGTCGGCCCGCACGGCGGCGTTCAAAGCCGGCTTGGTTGATGGGCAGCGCCTGGCCGACCTCACCGGCGGGTTTGGGGCCGACTCGGCCGCCTTTGCCGCCCGCGTGGCCCAGGTCGATTACGTGGAGCGCAACCCCGCCCTGGCCGAGGTAGTGCGCTACAACTTCGGCCTGCTGGGCCTCGACAACGTGGCCGTGCATGCCAACGACGCGCTGGCCTTCCTCAAAAGCACCCCGCACCACTACGACTGGCTGTACCTCGACCCTGCCCGGCGCGACACCGCCGCCCGCAAGATTTTCCTGCTCCACGACTGTGAGCCCGACGTGGTGAGGCTGCTGCCCCTGCTGCTGCACAAGGCCGATAAAGTCCTGCTCAAAACCTCGCCCATGCTCGACATTGAGCGCGCCGTGCAGGGCCTGGGCCACGTGCGCCGCCTCTGGGTGCTGGCCGTGGATAATGAGGTGAAAGAAGTGCTGTACGAGCTGGGCCAGGAGCCCGCCGTGGACCCCGAGCGCCACGCCCTGAACCTGCGCCGCGACGGCAGCCAGCAGGAATTCCGCCTCAACCGCGCCCGCGAGGCCCGCGCCACGCCCCGCTACGCCGAGGCCCAGCAGTTCCTCTACGAGCCCAACGCGGCCGTGCTCAAGGCCGGGGCCTTCCGCAGCATCGGCACGGCTTTCGAGCTACTGAAACTGCATCAACACAGCCACTTGTACACGTCGGACGTGCTACGAACTGATTTTCCGGGCCGCATTTTTAAGGTATTGGCGGCAGAGAAAGCCGATGGCGCGACCCTCAAAGCTCACCTCGGCCCCGAGGCGCGGGCCCACGTCACCACCCGCAATTTCCCCGATTCGGTGGCCGATTTTCGCCGCCGTACCGGCATTCGTGAGGGCGGGGACGTGTACCTGTTTGCCACCACCGACCTGCGCGGCCGGCCCGTGGTGCTGGTGTGCGAGAAGGTGCCCAGCCCGGCCGCAGCTTAGAAAAAAGCACGAAATATTAGTGAGAAAATGGCCAAAGGCAGCCCCAACGGGTTGTCTTCCGTACAGCAGTCTCAGATTGAGCACAATGCTTTCTCTCCAATTATTCTGCGATGCGTTTCACCAATAAAGTATGCCTGGTTACGGGCGGCACTTCGGGCATAGGCCGCGCGGCCTGCGTGCGACTGGGAGCCGAGGGCGGCACCATCATCGCGCTGGGCCGCGACAAAATCGACGGGGCCGAAACCGTTGCGCTCATCACCAAAGCCGGGGGCAAAGCCGTTTTCATGGCCTGCGACCAGAGCAAGCCCGCCGCCATTGCCGCCACCGTTAAAAAAGTAGTGGCCAAGTATGAGCGCATCGATGTGCTGGTGTGCGACGCGGCCATGATGACTTTCGAGCCGCTGGTGGATTTGCCCCTCGAAAAATGGGATTTGCTGATGCTCGTGAACCTGCGCTCGCTGGCCCAGCTCACGCAGCTGTGCCTGCCGCACATGCCCAAGGGCAGTGCCATTGTTACCATCAGCTCGGTACACGCCCACCAAACCACCGCCAGCGTGGTGCCCTACGCCACCAGCAAGGGCGCAATGGAAGCCTTCGTGCGGGGCATGAGCATGGAGCTTGACCGCCGGCAAACCCGCATCAACGCCGTGGCCCCCGGTGCCGTGGACACGCCCATGCTCTGGAGCAACCCCAACGTGAAGAGCGGAGCTGAGAAAATCGACAAGGCCAGCGTGGGCACGCCCGAAGAGCTGGCCGCCGCCATCGCCTTCATGGCTTCGCACGAGGCCAGCTTCATCCACGGTACCACTTTGGTGGTAGACGGCGGCCGGCTGGCGCAATTATAGCCCGGCCATCGCACAGGCACTGACGCCTGCTTCCCACTCCCCGCTCCCAAAAAAGCTATGTTCGCGTCCAAATTCATGTTTGCCACCGGCATCGAAAACAGCTACCCTACCATTCTGCTGCCCAATGGCCAGGTGAAACGGGTGGACGAGCTGGAAAAAACGAACCACTACAACTGCTGGAAACGTGATTTTGAGCTGACCCAGGAGATGGGCATCGAATTTCTGCGCTACGGCCCGCCCTACTACAAAACCCACCTCGGCCCCGACAAATACGACTGGGAGTTCGCCGACCTCACCTTCACGGCCCTGCGCGACATGGGCATCACGCCCATCGTGGACCTGTGCCACTTCGGCGTGCCGGACTGGATTGGCGGATTTGCCAACCCCGATTTTCCCCGGCTGTTTGCCGATTATTGCCGAGCGTTTGCCACGCGGTTTCCGCACATTCAGTACTACACGCCGGTGAACGAGATTTACGTGGCGGCCCTGTTCTCGGGCCAGCTGGGCTGGTGGAACGACCGCCTCACCAGCGACCGTGGCTTCGTAACGGTGCTCAAAAACCTGTGCAAGGCCAACATCATGGCCATGCAGGCCATCCTGGAAGTGCGGCCCGATACTACCTTCATTCAGAGCGAAAGCACCGAGTATTTCCACGCCGAAACCCCGGAGGTGCTCACCCAGACGCACTTTCTGAATGAAAAGCGCTTCCTGTCCCTCGACCTGACCTACGGCTACCCCGTGTCGGCCACCATGTACGAGTACCTGCTCGACAACGGCCTGACCCGCGAAGAATACCACTGGTTCGGCGACAGCGACATCAAGGCCCAGTGCGTGATGGGCAACGACTACTACGAGACCAACGAGCACACGGTGTGCCGCGATGGCAAAATCGTTCCCAGTGGCGATGTCCTGGGCTATTACGTGGTAACAAAACAGTACTACGACCGCTACCGCCTGCCCGTAATGCACACCGAAACCAACATCAAACAGCCGCTAGCCGTGGACTGGCTGAAGCGCCAATGGGCCAACGCCCACCGCCTCAAGCAGGACGGGGTGCCGCTTATTGGCTTCACCTGGTATTCGCTTATCGACCAGGTAGATTGGGATACGGCCCTACGTGAGGACAACGGCCGGGTGAACCCGTTAGGCCTCTACGACATGGACCGCAAGATTCGGCCGGTGGGCGAAGAATACAAGCGGCTTATTTCGGAATGGAAGGACGTTTTGGCCGCTGAAAGCTACGGCGTTCACCTGAGTTACGCATAACTGTGGTTATGCCATATTTCCGTAGTTTTGCGGAGCGCCCGCCCGTCGCTTTTGGCCTGGCAGGCGCTTTGTTTTTTCTTTTTCGCCCTTTTCGCCTTTTCAATGCCCTATCTGTTCACTTCCGAATCGGTTTCGGAAGGCCATCCCGATAAAGTTGCCGACCAGATTTCTGATGCCATCCTCGACGAGTACCTCCGGCAGGACCCCACGGCGAAAGTGGCCTGCGAAACCCTCGTCACCACCAATTTTGCCCTCGTCGCCGGCGAAATCAAGTCCACGGCCCACGTCGATGCCGAGCCCATCATTCGGGAAACCATTCGCCGCATCGGCTACAACAAGCCCGAATACCTCTTCAACGCCGACACCTGCGAGGTGATGAACCGCCTGCACGAGCAGTCGCCCGATATCAACCAGGGCGTGGAACGTGCCAAGAACGAAGACCAGGGAGCCGGCGACCAGGGCATGATGTTCGGCTACGCCAGCCACGAAACGGCCAACTACATGCCCCTGGCCCTCGACCTCTCGCACCGCCTGCTGCGAGAGCTGGCCGCCATTCGCCGCGAAGGCCACGAAATGACCTACCTGCGCCCCGATGCCAAAAGCCAGGTTACCATTCGCTACTCCGACGACCACCGCCCTGAGGCCATCGACACCATCGTCATCAGCACCCAGCACGACGAGTTCAATGCGTCGGAAGCCGTGATGCTGGAAAAGATTAAGGCCGATGTGCTCGCCATCCTAATCCCGCGCGTGAAAGCCGGCCTCAGCGCCGAGGCCCAGGCCTTGTTCACCGATAAAATCACCTACCACATAAACCCCACCGGCAAGTTCGTCATCGGCGGTCCCCACGGCGACTCGGGCCTCACCGGCCGCAAAATCATCGTGGATACCTACGGCGGCAAGGGTGCCCACGGCGGCGGCGCCTTCTCCGGCAAGGACTCCTCCAAGGTAGACCGCTCGGCGGCCTACGCGGCCCGGCACATTGCCAAAAACCTGGTGGCCGCCGGCGTGGCCGACCAGGTGCTGGTGCAGGTAGCCTACGCCATTGGCGTGGCCCAGCCCGTGGGCGTGTTCGTAACCACCTACGGCACCACCAAAGCCACCGATACCAGCGGCAAAGTCCTTTCCGACGGCGAAATCGCCCAGAAAGTGCAGAAGCTGTTCGACCTGCGCCCCTACGCCATCGTGCAGCGCTTCGGCCTCCAGAACCCCATTTTTGCCCAAACAGCGGCCTATGGCCACATGGGCCGCCAGCCCGGCACCGTGCAAGCCACCATGAAGGACGGCACGGTAAAAACCTTCGAAACCTTCACCTGGGAAAAACTCGACTACGTGCCCCAGATTAAAGCCGAGTTCAGCCTGTAGCACCTGCTTTAGCTGGTACCCCGCCTGGGCTGACCAAACAAAAACCCCGCTTACCGAAAGGCAAGCGGGGTTTTCTGTATTATCTGGCACCAGCTAAGGCAGGTGCTATCATTCAATTAATGCGTCAGCATTTTTTCCTTGTGCTTCGTGATTTGGCGACGCAGGCTTTCGGTGGCCGCATCGGCTGCGGCCTCAAACGAAGCGGCGTCTTCCTGGCTGAAGAGTATGTTGCCGGGCACGAGCAGCTTTATTTCCACCGTTTTATTCTCGATGCCGTCCTTGTTGTTGAGGCGCATGATGACCTCTCCTTCGGTTACCTTATCGTAAAAAGTTTCCAGCTTATTGAGGCGTTGCTGAACAAAATCAAGCAGTTTCTGGTCGGCGTCGAAGTGCACCGAATGCATCTGAACTTTCATAAAGCAGGTGATTAAGAGGTAAAAGGGTAAAAGAAACTCAAGCCCGTGGGTGGGCTTGTTCAAATACGGATTTCAGGCGGTCCACGGACAGGTGCGTGTACACCTGCGTGGCCGCCAGACTAGCGTGCCCCAGCAATTCCTTGATGGAATTGAGGTCGGCCCCCTTGCCCAGCAGGTGCGTAGCGAAGGCATGCCGCAGCGCGTGCGGGTGCTGCTGGGCGGCCGAGGTGGTTACCTGGCTCAGGTAGTGCTTCACGGTGCGGTACACGAGCTTTTCGTACATCGGCTCGCCTTTGTCGGTGAGCAGCAGCGGGCCGGGCACCGCGCCAAACTCGTGCGCCCGCTTGACCTGGTATTTTTCAATGACAAGCTTCAGCGTGGGGTTGAGGGGCACGAGGCGCTGCTTGTTGCCCTTGCCAGTTACGCGCACCGTGCTGGCGCCCAGGCTCACGTCGTCGGCATGAATGCCGAGCAGCTCGGAGAGGCGAATGCCCGTGCCGTACAGCATTTCCAGCACCAGCTGGTCGCGCTGCCCGGCAAAGTCGTCGCCGAACTCGAAGGAGTTCAGCATCCCATTCAGGGCCTCTTCGGGCACGAACTCGGGCAGCTTCTTGGCCATCTTCGGGGCCTTGATGCGCAGCATGGGGTTGGCCGCGATAGTACCGGCCCGCAGCAGAAACTTGTAGTACGAGCGCAGACAGGCCACTTTACGGTTCACGGTGCGCGGGTCGAGGTTTTCCTGCATCAGCGCCACCACCCAACCCCGAATGAGCGGGTGCGTGGCCTGGGCGGGTTCGCCCAGCTCATAGGCCGATTTCAGGTAGGCGGCAAACTGGCCCAGGTCGGTTTGGTACGACACCAGCGTGTGGGGGCTGTAACGCCGCTCAAACCGCAAAAAATCAAAAAAAGCATCCATACCAACACCAAAAACGCCCGGCGGGTGGGCCGGGCATCCAATGTAGTGTTTTTTTATTTTCCGCCCAACCAAACAATGGGGTATGGACGTGAAAAAACCGGCCGGCCTGCCCTTATGGGCAAACCAGCCGGTTTTAGCAAGGCTAAATCAAGGCTGAAACGGGACTATTCGCCGGGCTGACCGTAGGTAGCCAGCTTATACACCGCCTTCTGCTTCATCTTACGCTCCTTGATGCTCGGCTTCAGGAAGAACGTGCGACGACGCAGCTCTTTCAGCACGCCGGTGCGCTCAAACTTCTTTTTGAAGCGCTTCAGGGCGCGGTCAACCGATTCGTTGTCTTTGATTTGAATGATAATCATATCAGGGAATGAGGGAGATTTGCAAGGGGAACGGCGTAAACCGGGCCGCAAAGATAATCACGGATTTGTCGGATTCACAACGGATTTTACGGATTTTGTAGTTGATTCGCATTCAGCCTCAAGCCAAACGGCGCGTTGCGACCACCCAACGCTTGCTGGATGGCGGCCACGAAATCCGAGAAATTCGCC
>JAYULN010000579.1:0-1335 GCA_043763525.1 Hymenobacter sp. | reverse complement strand
AGCGCATCCGCCTGGGCTCGGGCGGCGTGATGCTGCCCCACTACAGTGCCCTGAAAGTGGCCGAAAACTTCCGCCTGCTCGAAGCCCTGTTTCCCGGCCGCACCGACCTGGGCATGGGCCGTGCCCCCGGCGGCGACCGCATCACGGCCTACGCCCTCAATCCGCATAACACCTTCAGCGAACAGGATTTCGTGGAGCAGCTGATGGACCTGCAAGCCTACCTGCGCGACGACAAAGTGCCCGATACCATTCACGAGCGGGTGATGGCCGCCCCGCAGGCCAATGTGGCCAATCAGCGCTTTTTGGGCCTGGGCCTACTTCTCGGGTGATGGCCGCCCCGCTGGCCAATGTGGCCGTGTTCGTGCTGTGTGCCGATACCGAGGAAAAAGCACGCGAGCTGCGCACCGCCATGGAGCTCCAGCTGCTGCGTTTTGGCAAGGGCGAACGCGGCACTTTCCCGTCGGCCGATGAAGTGCGCACGACCAGCTGCACCTCGCCCACAACCGGGGCCGCGTAGTGAGCGGCACGCCCGCGCAGGTCCACGCCCGGCTCACGCAGCTGGCCGCCGACTACGAAGTAGATGAAGTAACCGCCGTCACCATCACTGCCAGCTTCGACGACCGCCGCCGCCCTTACGAGCTGCTGGCCGAAGCCTTTGAGCTAATGCCTGTGCCAGTAGGGCAGGAGGCGGCCCTGGCCTAAGAGAACGGCCCCGGCCTGACCGGTTGTCGTTGAAGCTATTAACTGATGTTACGCCGTGGCTGCCGCCCAGCCGTCAACCACCCCCTAGCCCCCTCTTCAAAAAAGAGGGGGGACTAGTTTTTAGAATTAAAAATCTAGTAATCAACTGGTTTTATAGTTAGAACTAGTTCCCCCTCTTTTTTGGAGAGGGGGCTAGGGGGTGAGGTTGACGGGCGAGTGCGGCCCGTTACGTAACATCAGCTATTAAGGCAGTAAAAAGCCCGTTGTGCTAAGCTTGCCAATTAGCCGCGAAGCGGCGGTAGGTTGGTAGCCAGGCCGAATTTCTAAATTTTATTTGGAATAATTCTAAATAGATAGCGAAGCTGTTTAGAAAGTCGGTCGGCGGTCGATTTTTCGCAAAAAGATGACCACGAAGGCGAGCCAGTGCCAGGCGAGCCAATTGCCGACGCTGGTTTCGTAGCGCACGAGTAAGGTTTTGAAGCCGTCGAGCCAGGCGTTGGCATGTTCGACGACCACGCGGCGGCGATAAAGTTCGGGGTCGAACCCGGTATCGTCGTCGGTCTGCCAGTCGGCGGCACGGCGGTTGCGGGGGATGTTGGCTTCGACCCCGCGCCGGGCGCATTCCGCTCGAAA
>JAYULN010000578.1:0-19551 GCA_043763525.1 Hymenobacter sp. | reverse complement strand
CGGCAATCACGCCGTGGGCGTTGCCGCTGTACTGGCGGCGCACCAGTTCGATGCGGCGGCTGTGGTGTTTGTCGAGCACGGTGTCGTCGAACAAGACGTAGCCCCGCGGGCTGAGCACCACCTGCGGGCGCACCTGCTGCCAGCGCTGACGCGGCGTGAAATGGCTGGTCTTGAGAAAGTAACGCACGTTGTCGTGCGTGAGGCCTTCCAAGTGGTCGGCCAGGTACGTGCCCATGTAATTCACCTGGCTACTCGCCAAAAACTACCTGTAAAGTTGCGCCGTTACTTTCATGGCTTTTCCTTTTAAGTTACACCTTTTGCGTAAGTCCTAACTTTAATAGCAGACGTTGCTGCAAACGAACCAATTTTCCGCCAAGCAAATACCAAAAATTAGCTGGAAAATAGAAAAATAGTTATCTTTATGTTGAAAAATAGCTAGTTAATCCGAGGCACCTAGCACCTAATTGAAACACCTAATCGTTTTATCTTATTGTCTTATAATTTATATTATGTTAAATATAATAAACTAAAAAAGCATATTTCAAAAAAAGAGCCCATCCACAAATGTGAATGGGCTCTCCCCTTATAACAACGATTGCACAACTATTTCTTCAACGACTGAAGCTTTACGTTCAAACGCTCCGAATCAACGGTGCGACCCAAACGGAAATAGACTTTTTGGAGTGATACAAGCGTGTTGCGATCTTCTGGTTGCAGTTGCAGCGCCTTTTCAAAATATGGTACAGAGGCCTCGAAGTGCTTTTTACCTTCGGATTCGTACTTTTTACCCAATACCTGGTAAGTTTTCAGGTCCATTTTACTAGCCTTTGTATAAGCATCAGCTGCACGATTGTAGTTGTAGACACCAAGATTAAACTGAGCATCAAAATTATTTGGATCCAACTCAATGGCTTTTTTATAATCAGCCAGCGCGAGGTCTTGCTTTTTCTGCTGGTCGTACATCGAACCACGCACAGCGTACAGGTTGGAATTGGTTGGGTCGGCCGCAATGGTTTTGTTAATTTTCGCCAACGCATCCTCACCTTTACCACTGACCAACGACATATTCAGGTCTTCCAGCATGAAACCTTTATTGTTCGGGTACGCGGCCAACGCTTGCTGGAGCACTTTAGCGGCTTCGACTTGGTTCTTTTCCTGCTTAGCCATTTGGAACAAGCGCGAAAACAACGTCACCGACTTATAATTCATGCCCAATAGCTGGTTATAATTGGCTTTGGCCGTAGCAAAATCCTGTTTAGCTTCGGAGGCGTAAGCTGAATACAACACGGCCGTAGTATCCTGCGGCTTGATTTGCGAAGCCAACTTATAGCTCGCAATGGCCTTGTCATACTCCTTGGCGTTGTAGCTATTCACGGCATCGTTGAAAGCGCGGCCGTAGAGATTGTCCATTTTACCAACGGCCTGCTTACCAAATTCACCGGTTTTAGTGTCCAACTCAATAGTCTTGACATACGACTCGTAGGCTTTTTGCAGGCCTTCGCCGAGCTGTAGCTGCTTGCTGTAAATAGGACTTTCCAGCATTCCCTGATAAATTTCGCCGCGAGTATACCAGGTTTTGGCTTTGCTACTGGTCTTCTCGTTCACAATAGCTTTGTCGATGTCAGTCCGGGCCTTGTCGAGCAGGCCAGTGCGTTGGTTCAGAATGGCATTGGTGACGGCCGAGGTTTGCGCCGAAACCAGCGAGGGCAAGCCGGCAGCCAGCGCAGTGGCGGCGGCGAGCGTCAGAAAAGTCTTCTTCATAAGTTCGGGAATGTGCCTGGATACGACCGAAGCCCTGTTTTCACAAGAGCATAACGTCACGTTCAGGGCGGGGAAATGGAAAATAAAGGTGAGCAGAAACGGTGAGTTACCCAATCCGGAAACGGATGCCTGCGGCCTTGGGTTCGCCAAAAATAAACGGGGCGGCCCAAATGGACCGCCCCGCTCCTATTCAGCAATTATGCCAGGTCTTCCGACTCTTCGCTGTCGTCGTCCGTTTCTTCCGAATCGTCGTCGTCATCGTCCGCTTCTTCGGTGTCGTCATCGGCTTCCAAATCGTCGGCCAGCACGGCATACACCGGCGTAGCCATAATACCACCGGCTTCCGTGGCTTCCTCAGCACCAGCAGTTACCAGCAGGGTGGCATCAGCTTCTTCCTTATCCTCTTCAGCCGCTACTTTGGCTACCGAGGAAATCTCATCATTGCCGCTGATTTTAATCAGACGCACGCCTTGAGTGGCCCGGCCGATGGTACGCAAGTCGCTCATCCGCAGGCGAATGGTGATGCCCGACTTGTTGATAATCATCAGGTCGTCGGTATCGTTCACGTCCTTGATGGCCACCAGGTTACCGGTTTTATCCGTGATTTTCATGGCGCGCACGCCTTTGCCTCCCCGGTTGGTCACGCGGTACTCGTCGAGCGGACTGCGCTTGCCGTAGCCGTTTTCACTCACCACCAGCAGCTCCTGCGAAGGGTCGGAGAGACAAACCATGCCCACCACCCGGTCGCCGGGCGTGTCGGACAAGCTGATGCCGCGCACGCCGGCCGCTGCGCGGCCCATCGAGCGCACCTTGCTTTCATTGAAGCGCACGGCGCGGCCCGAACGCAGCGCAAGCACTACTTCCGACCCAGGGGCCAGAAGCTGCACATCGAGAATCCGGTCACCTTCGTTGATGGTAATGGCGTTGATGCCAGCGGTACGGGGACGCGAGTAAGCCTCCAGCGGGGTTTTCTTCACGGTACCCTGCTCGGTGCAAAACATCAGGAAAGTGTTTTCGAGGTAGTCCGGGTCTTTGAGGCCGCGCACGTTGAGCACGGAGCGGATTTTATCCTCGCGGGGAATTTCGATGAGGTTCTGAATGGGCAAGCCTTTGGTGGCCTTCCCTCCTTCCGGCACTTCGTACACTTTCAGCCAGAACACCCGGCCCAGCTCGGTGAAAAACAGCAGGTACTCGTGCGTGGTGGCCACGAACAAGTGCTCGGTGAAATCATCCTTTTTGGAGATGGCCCCACGCGAACCCGCGCCCCCGCGGCCCTGAGCCCGGTACTCGTCGAGGTTGGTGCGCTTGATGTAGCCCTCGCGGCTGATGGTGATGACCATCGCCTCATCAGCAATCATGTCCTCGGTTGAGAAATCGCCGCCCACGTAGTTGATTTCGGTGCGGCGGCCATCGCCGTAGCGCTCCCGAATGTCTTCAAGCTCGGTTTTGATGATGCCGCGCTGCAATTCGTCCGAAGCCAATACGGCGTTCAGGTGGTCAATCAGCTTCATCAGCTCATTGAATTCGGCCACGATTTTATCGCGCTCCAGGCCGGTGAGGCGCTGGAGGCGCATATCGAGGATGGCGCGGGCCTGTACTTCGCTCAGGGCGAAACGCTCGATGAGCTGGCCACGGGCCACCTCGGGGTCGCGCGAGCCGCGAATGAGTTTAATAACCTCGTCCAGGTGGTCGAGGGCGATGAGCAGGCCTTCCAGGATGTGAGCCCGTTTCTGGGCTTCGGCCAGCTCGTACCTGGTACGGCGGATGATGACCTCGGCCCGGTGCTCGACAAAGTACTGAATGAGCTGCTGGAGGTTCAGCGTCATGGGGCGGCCCTTGACCAGGCACACGTTGTTCACGCCAAACGAGCTTTGCAGCTGCGTGTACTTATAAAGGTTATTGAGCACCACGCTGGGCATGGCATCGCGCTTGAGGTCGTAGACGATGCGCATACCGTCGCGGTCCGACTCGTCGCGCATGTCCGAAATGCCCTCAATCTTCTTGTCGTTGATGAGCGCGGCCGTCTTCTCAATCATCGACGCCTTGTTCACCATGTAGGGAATTTCGGTAACGACGATTTGCTCCTTGCCGGTTTTGCTGGTTTCGAAGTTGGCTTTGGCCCGCATTACCACGCGGCCCCGACCGGTTTCAAACGCCTGCTTCACGCCCTCGTAGCCGTAGATGATGCCACCCGTAGGGAAGTCGGGTGCCGTAACGTACTGCATCAGCTCGGCCACCGTGATGTCGGGATTGGCGAGGTAGGCGATGATACCATTCACCACTTCCGTAAGGTTGTGGGGGGCCATGTTGGTGGCCATGCCCACGGCAATGCCGGAGGTACCGTTCACCAACAGGTTGGGAAACTTGGCGGGCATCACGCTGGGCTCTTCCAGCGAATCGTCGAAGTTGGGCTGGAAGTCAACGGTGTCCTTGTCCAGGTCGTTGAGCATCTCATCGGCAATACGCTTGAGGCGGGCCTCGGTGTAGCGCATGGCAGCTGGCGAGTCACCATCGACGGAGCCGAAGTTGCCCTGGCCGTCTACCAACGGGTAGCGCAGGCTCCAATCCTGGGCCATGCGCACCATGGTATCGTACACCGACGAATCGCCGTGCGGGTGGTATTTACCCAACACCTCGCCCACGATACGGGCCGATTTTTTGTAGGATTTATTGTAGCCCACGCCCAGCTCGCTCATGCCATAGAGCACGCGGCGATGCACGGGTTTCAGACCGTCGCGGACATCGGGCAGCGCCCGGGAGATGATGACCGACATCGAGTAGTCGATGTACGCGCCCCGCATCTCATCTTCGATGTTTATCGGAATGATTTTTTCGCCTTCCGCCATTGAGGGGGTTGATAGGCGACTCAAAAACCCTCAGAAAGGGGACTTTAAGCCGCAGGGTGAATGGTTCTTGATGTGCGTGCGAAGATACGACAAAAAGGCCGCAACGACAAGCGCTGCGGCCTTTTTTGGCTGTTTCAGGAAGTCTGCGTCCCCACGGGCCGGCGACCCAAATCAAAGGGCTGAAAACCCCTATTTCAGGGTCTTGCTCTTGTCGTTGCCATGGGTGCCCGACTTGGGATTAAAGGTTTTGATTTTTTCGCCAATGGCGGGGTTCTGCTTTTTGAACAACGGCTGGCCCCGGTACTTCACCCCGCTGTGCATATGCACCTTGCGCACGTGGCACGATTCGATGGGACACGTACGGCAGCCGGCCACCGCTAGCATCAACAACAAACCGGGAACTAGGCGGATAAACAGCTTCATCAGGCAAAGGTAACGGGTAGCATAGACCGGGGCCGGTTTTCACTCAGGCTCCTCCCCTGCTAATCCTGGCCGGCCCACTCGGCCAAAAACCGGGCCACGTAGGTTTCCATGTAGGCGTGGCGGCCAGCGGCTACGACCCGGGCCGCATCGGTATTGAGCCGGTCTTTGAGGTGCAGCAGCTTTTCGTAGAAATGATTGAGCGTGGGCGCAGTATTCTTTTGGTAGCTGGCAAAGCTGCTGTGGGCTACCGGCGCAATGGCGGGGTCGTGCAGCGGCCGGCCGGTGTGACCTCCGTAGGCAAAGGCCCGGGCAATGCCAACAGCCCCAATGGCATCGAGCCGGTCGGCATCCTGCACCAGCGCCGCCTCAATGGACGAGACCGGCGTGGCCACCCCCAACCCCTTGAATGACACCTCACGGATGACGGTCTCGACCCGCCCAATCAGCTCCTCCGGGGCGTGCTGGCCGGCCAGCCAGGCGCGGGCGGCACGCGGGCCGGCCTCGTAGTCGCCGTCGTGAAACTTCCAATCGGCGATGTCGTGCAGCAGGGCGGCCAGCTCGGTCACGATGGGGTCGGCTTCGGGGTGGGCGGTAACCAGGCGGCGGGCCATCAGCCATACGCGGCGAATGTGAGCCCAGTCGTGCCCACTGCCTTCATCGGCAAACTTTTGTTCGATAAACCGGGCGGTGGCGGTGATTAAATCCAAAGTGAGGAAGCAAGTCGTGAGAAACCAATAAAAGCTACTGCGGCCGCCGCTATCCGTGATAACAGCCACCGCAGTACGGGGCAAAAGTACGGGCGGCCCACTGCTCAAACGCGCCGAATTCTACGACGGCCTCAGTCGATAACCGGGGCCCGCTCGAACACCTGCTGGCGGTCGAACAGGTAGCGGTAGGTGGCGTGGGTGCGCCAGATTTCCCCGCCGATGCTCTCGGCCACGCGCATCATTTTGGGGTTAAAGTCGCCAATCCAGTTCATTGCGAAGTCTTCGTAATGCACCTTGTTCACGTCCTGCACGGTGTTGCACACGGCCAGGATAAAGGCCGTTTCCAGGCCCTTGCGCTGATGGGCAGGCACAATGCCGAAGGCGATGCCGGTGAAGGTATGCACCGCCCCGCGCCAACGGTGCCAGGCAAATTTGAGCTTGCCCAGCCAATTGAGGTTGCCGTCGACGTACCGGAACAGCTCGTTCAGCTCGGGCAGGGCAATGAAAAAGCCCACCGCCTCGCCCCGGAAATAAGCAAACCAACACACCCGCTCGTCGATGATGGGCCGCAGCTTTTTCATGACAACAGCCGACTGCTCGGGGGTCATTTCCTTCACGCCGTCGTGCTTCACCCAGGCCTTGTTGTATACCTGGCGGAAATCTTCGGTGTACTTGGCCAGGTTGTTCAGCCGCAGGTGCTCGAAGCTGTAATCGGGGTTATTGAAGAGGAGCCGCGCGGCCTTTTCCTGGTATTCGGGCGAGAGCGGCGCGGCTACTTTGCGGAAGTAAGTGTACTGATTGAAGTAGCGTTGAAAGCCGTAGGTTTCGAGCAGGCGCTGGTAGTAGGGCGGGTTATAGTTCTGGCCATAAAGAGGCCGGCCGAAGTTGTCGAGCAGCAGGCCCCACCACTGGTCGCGGTCGCCGAAATTAATGGGGCCGTCCATGGCCGCCATGCCCTGGCCCGCCAGCCAGTCGCGGCCGGCATCGAGTAAGGCACTGGCGGCAGCCTGGTCGTCGAGGCACTCAAAGAAACCGATGCCGCCCGTGGGCTGGGCGTAGGTGTGGGCGGTGCGCTCGTTCACGAAGGCCGCGACGCGCCCCAGGGTTTGGCCCTTTTCATCCACCAGCAGCCAGCGAATGAGGGCACCATGGCGGAAGCATTTGTTTTTGGACGGGTCGAACACGGCCGCTACGTCGCGGTCGAGGGGTCGCACGTAGCTGGCATCGCCGGCGTACAACCGCACCGGAAACTCAATAAATTCCCTGGCCTGGACCAGGGTCACTACTTCCAACAAACGCATACGCACGCAATAAATCTCAAAAATCAGAATAAGGCAGCAAGTTAGCCATTCCCATAGTTGAGGTCGCAACACCGCACCCGGCATTGCGTTGAGCAGAGTCTAGCCCGGGCATCGGCCCGCCGGACGTTTCTTCGCACTTTCAAGCCTCCTCAACCCATGCCAGCCCGCCACGTTCTCCCCTTCGCCCTGCTACTGGCCCTGGCCGGTGCGCCCCGCCCAACGGCCGCCCAGGTGCCCCGCGCCACCGCCCCCCCCGCCGACACCACCCACAAGTACGAAAACCCCGGCGGCAGGCCCGCAAACCTCCAAAAACCGTTTTTCAAAAGTGAGGGGTTTCGGGCCAGCATCGTGCCGGCCGTGCTCATCGGCTACGGCATCAGCACGATAAACGACCACGGGTTTTATTCTTCCTACGATGCCAAGAAGGACATCAACCACCTTTTTGGCCCCGGTCGCCACACCCATGTCGACGACTTTCTACAGTTCGCGCCCTATTTCGAGCTGGGCGGCGTGCTACTGGCTGGGGTTGAAAGCCACAACGACCGGGTGAACCTGGGCCTGGTCATCCTCAAAAGTGAAGCCATCATGCTCACCAGCGTATATACCGTCAAGGTGCTTACCAACATCGACCGCCCCGATGGCAGCCCAACAGCCTTCCCGTCGGGGCACACGGCGCAGGCCTTTCTGGCCGCCAGCATCGTGCATACCGAGCTGCGCGATAAAAGCCCGTGGTACGGCATTGGGGCATACACCATTGCCACCAGCGTGGCCGTCCTGCGCATGGTAAACGATAAGCACTGGGAATCAGACGTGTTTGCCGGGGCAGGCTTTGGCATTATGTCGGCCCACCTGGCCTACCTGAGCCACCGCAACCGCTGGGGCCGCAAAGCCATTGGCCGCGACGTGGGCATCGTGCCCCTCTGGACCCCTGCCAACGGCACCGGCCTTAGCGTGACCTGGCGGCCGAAATAAGCCGCTGCCCAAGAACTGCCTGAAATGCAAAAGAGGCCCTTGACTATCAGTCAAGGGCCTCTTTTTTACTTAATGAGCCGCCTGTCGGACTCGAACCAACGACCCTCTGATTACAAGTCAGAAGCTCTACCAACTGAGCTAAGGCGGCGGGTTGGTGGCACAAAAGTAAGCAACCGATTGGCTTTTGCCAGACTTGGCGGGCACTTTTAGCAAAAAGAAACCCGGCCGTTGCGGGGCCGGGCTTCTTTTCAACTGATAAACACTGCTTTGGCGAATTCGCTTAGCTGCGAATCATGCGCAACTGCTTTTTCAGGGCTTCGATGCGCTTCTGGCCTTCGGCGATGCGGCCCTGATATTCCTCGCGCAGCTGGTTGGCGTTTTTGGAGCGGGCGAAAAAGTCGAGGTTGGTTTGCAAGGTCGAATGGTCGTTTTCCAGCTCGTTGATTTCTTTGCGCAGGGCCATTTCCTTGCGCGTGAGCTGCTGCTGGGCCTGCGGACGCGCCTTGAGGCGAGCCACTTCGGTCTGGAACAGCAAGTCAGTGCGGTCGGCGTAGCCCAGGCCGGGCACCTGGTCGAGGTACTTGCCCAGCAGGGTCAGCAGCTGCTCTTCGCTGCGGTCGCCGGTGCCGCGGGCGGGGTTTTCGTCGGTCGGGTCGAACTCAGCCGACCAGTTGGCCACCAGCTCGCGGAATCCTTCGAGGGAACCGGCGTTGTCGGCGCTCAGGGCATTCACCTGCTCGGCAATTTTGTCGAGGTGCGTGGTTTGCTCTACTGACGACTGCTGTACTTTTTCCTCGCGATGGCGGGCTTCCTGCTTGGGGCGCTCAAACACGGCATCGCAGGCGGCACGGAAGCGGTGCCAGAGTTTGTCGGCCAGCTTGTCGGGCACGCGGCCCACGTCCTTCCACTCCTTCTGCACCCGGATAACGACCTGACGAGCGGCATCGCTGTCGGGATTGTTAGCGGCTTCCTCGGCCTGCTCGATGAGGGCAACCTTCGCTTTCACGTTGGCTGATTTTTCGTTATCGAGCGATTTGAAGAAGTCGTTTTTGCGATTGAAGAAGGCCTTGTAGGCGGCCCAATACTGCTTATTGAGGGCATCGGCCTGGGCGCGGGGCACGAGGCCGGCGGCTTCCCACTCGGTTTTGATTTCCTGGAGCTCGTCGGTTTTCGAGCGCCACAGGTTCACCCGGTCGGTATCGAAGGCAGCGAAGGGCAGCACGCGCTCCAACAGGGCCTGCTTTACCACGAGGTTAGCTTTCTCCACGGTCGAGCGCTGGTCGACGAACTCCTTGCGGCGCTGGTGCAGCACGTCGGACGCGGCAATGAAACGCTGCCACAGCGGCTCACGCTGGTCGTTGGGCACGGGGCCAATGTGCTTCCAGTCCTCGTGCAGCTTGGTCAGCTCGTCGAGGGCTTTGTTGATGCCGGGCAGTTGGGCCAAGCCCTCCGCGCGCTTGATGAGGGCCTCTTTGGCTTCCAGATTGCGGCGGCGGTCCAGGTCCTTCATCTCCAGGAAACGGCCCTGCTTGCTGTAATAGATGTCGAGCAAGCCGTGGTAGGTATCCCAAATACCCTGGCTATCGGTCTGGGGCACAGCTCCGGTAGCCTTCCAGTCGGCTTGCAGGGCCTTTAGTTTGGCCGAGCTGTCCTTGGTTTCGGCGGCTTCAACCAGCACGCGCAGATCGTCGAGCAGGGTTTTCTTTTTAGTAAGGTTATCGCCCCGGCTGGCATCTTCGGCCTTGACATCCTTGGCGCGGCTCTCGCGAAACTCCTGCATGGCCTTGTTCAACTCCTGCTGGCCCTCGGGCTGCTGGAACGCGAAGGCTTCGGCACCCTCGCCGCCTTCAGCAAACTTCTGACGGGCGGCGCTGCGGGCCAGGCCCACGTTGGTTTCATACAGGCGGGTAAGATCCTGAATCTGCTTGCGGTTGCGGCGGGCATCGGGGCGACGCAGCAGTTCTACCAGGTAGTTGGCCTGGGCCGGCAGGTCGAGCTCGGTAAAATCGGGCGCGACGGTTTCGGACACGTAGGTATCGTCGCCTTCCGCACCGGTGGCTTCTTCGCCGGCCTCAATGGCGGCAACATCGGCCGGAGCCGCGTTCAAGGGCGTTTCCGACGAAGTAGGCAGCGTGGCCAGCAGCTCCGCAGCGGTTTCCAGCTCGGGAGAGCCGTGCAGGGCTACGATGGGCAGTTCAGGAGCCTGGTCTTCCACGGTAGCCATGGAATCAGGGCCGCTCAGGGTTTCGGGGTCAGCAATTGGTGCGGGTGCGGCGCTGGCAATGTGCTCGTGGACGGGCAGAGCTTCGGGGTCGGGCGTGAACACGGGGGCCATTTCAGTCTGTGGTATCATATCCGTACCGTAGTGCGCCACGGCGCGTGCTTCGGGAGCCGACATATCGTGGCCATCAACCGTCACGGCATCGGGCACATGAAGGGCGGTTTCGGCGGCGGCGGCGGCTTCGGGCGTGCCCTGGGCCGGCAGCTCAATCTGAGCACCGGATTCGGGCGATACGGACTCCGCAGGCGTGCTCTGGCCCTGAATCTCGGCCAGACGGCGTTGCAAAATGGTCATCCGGTCCTCGGCGGCCGGGTCGGTGCCGCCGGTGAGGGGGGCAGTGGGGTTTTCTTCAGCAGCCATATTTCTTCGTAAAAGCCAGCCCCGCGCATGGGACCAGAGGAGAGCGCAAAAAAAGATTGGAATAAAACAAACATTCGACCCGCAGGCCACCTCAGTTCAGGCGAGGGTCTAGCGGATAGTTGGCCAGCACTTTGAATCGACCGCCTTTCTCCCGCAAAATCTCCCGCCAAAAGGCATCAGATGCCAAAGTAAACACTTTCCCGGCGCTTTCGGAGTGACGTATCCAACTCTGCCCCTGCATTTCGCCCGCCAATTGGCCCGCCGACCACCCCGAATACCCGGCAAAGAGCCGGACTTCATCACCTGCCACCGCGCCGCTGACCAGGAGGCCGAGCAGCAGCTCAAAATTGCCACCCCAATATACTTCCTGGCCCAAATTAGTGGCTCCCGGCAGGTCGGCCCGGCGGTGCAGGTAGTGCAAGGTATTGGGCTCGACGGGGCCACCCACGTACAGGGGCAAATCGGCGGCGGCGGCACTCGCAGCGGGCGGCAAATCGAGCACGTCGCCGAGGGTGAGCGAGGTAAGGCGGTTCAGCACCAAGCCAAAACTGCCGTCGTCGGGCTCGTCGCGGCAAAGCAGAATAACGCTACGGGCAAAGTTAGGGTCGCCGAGAAACGGCTGGGAGATAAGCAGGGTACCGGGACGCATGGGGTGGAGAAGTATAAGTTTTGGATTATAAATGCCGCTGCGGTCAGGATATGAGGAAAATTCGTCTTACTCGCTTTGTGGATGTTAGTACCTTGCATCGGAATCGACATTTTACTCACCCAAGTGGTGCAATAAGACTGAATCGGCTCAAAAAATGTTCCGCTCGGCACTGGGCTGGGCAAGGCAACCAGTTCACCCAATTTATAATTTTAAATTCAAAATTTATAATTTCTTCAATGGCCGACCCGCACCTTGCCGACCTGCGCAAAACCTACGCGCAGCGTAGCCTTTCCGAAACCGACGTGCTGCCCAACGCGGTGCAGCAGTTTCGGCGATGGCTCGAAGAAGCGATAGCAGCCCAATTGGAAGAGCCGACGGCCCTCACACTGAGCACGGTGGCAGCCACGGGCCAGCCCTCGTCGCGCGTGGTGCTGCTGAAGGGCCTGCCCGACGATGCCGGCTTTCTGTTTTACACCAACTATGACTCGCGCAAGGGCCACGAATTGGTTGCCCAGCCGTTGGCGGCGCTCAACTTTTTCTGGCCCGGCCTCGAGCGGCAGGTGCGAGTGGAAGGCCGGGTAGAAAAGGCCCCGGCGGCCATGTCGACCGAATATTTTCAGAGCCGGCCGCGCAGCAGCCAGCTGGGGGCCTGGGCCTCTCCCCAAAGCCAGGTAATCGGGAGCCGTGAAGAGCTGGAAGCCCGCGAAACCGCCGTGGCCGAAGAATTTGGGGCCCAGGACCCGTTGCCGCGCCCGCCGCACTGGGGCGGCTACATTTTGCGGCCCACGCGGTTGGAATTCTGGCAGGGCCGCCCCAGCCGCTTGCACGACCGCATCGTGTACGAGTTGGAAGGCACTGCGTGGAAGCGCAGCCGGCTGGCCCCGTGAACCGGTGAATGAGCGAATGAGTGAATAAGTCAGTAACCGTCTTTGCACTCTTCATTCCGCTCATGTACCCATTCACTCATTCACTCATTTACTCATTTACTCATTGTCTTTTCCTTGGCTGAAATTCAACCCCTGCGCGGCTGGCGCTACAACCCGACCCTGAGTGCCAACATCGATGCCTATGTGTCGCCGCTCTTTGATGTGGTTTCGGCGAAGCAGCGGGAGGCGCTGTACCGCAACCCGCTCAACTCGATTCATTTGTCGGTACCCCGGGCCGACGACCCGGCGACGGCGGCGCTGACCCGGCTGCGCGAGTGGCAGGCCAGCGGTGTGCTAAGGCAGGACGAGCTGCCCGGCATTTATGCCTACTACCAGTATTTTCGGCTGCCGGGCAGCGCCCGCGAATATTGCCGCAAGGGCTTCATGTGCCACATTCGGGCCTACGACTGGGCCGAGAACGTGGTGCTGCGCCACGAAAATACCCTGCCCGCCTCGGTGAACGACCGGGCCGAATTGCTGGCCCGCACCCGGTTTCAGACCAGTGCCACCCACGGGCTGTACCGCGACGAGGATTTCGAGCTGGAAGGTTACCTCGACGAGGCCATGCGCTCGCCGCTGCTCGAAACCGAGGAGGACTACCAGGGTGCACGCGACGTGCTGGCCGTTGTTCAGGACGCGGGAATTATCCAGCGGTTTCAGGCAATCCTGGCGGCCCGCGAGGTGATTCTGGCCGATGGGCACCACCGCTACGAAGGCTCGCTGGCTTACCGCCAGGCCCGCGAAGTAGCCGCCGAAGGCACCGCCACCGGCCGCGAGCCCTGGAACTACCACCTCATGTACCTCACCAACGCCGCCGCCGACGACCTGCGCATTTTGCCCACGCACCGGCTGTTGCTGGAGGTACCCGGCGACCTGAGCGACGCGGAATTGCTGGACCGACTGGAGCCGTATTTCACGATTCGCCCGATTGATGGAGCCAACGACTTGCCCGAAATCATCGCCGGCAAGCAGTGGGCCTTCGGGCTGTACGTGGGCGGGCAGGCATACAAAATCCGGCTGCGGCCCGAAGCTCACGCGCTGCTGGACTGGGACACGACCGAGGAAGTAAAAAATCTGGACCTGACCGTACTGCACTTTTTCATCCTGGAAAAAGTACTGGGCATCGTCGGCCCCGATGCCCAGCGGACCTGGCCGGGCGTGGCTTACGTGCGCAATTTTGCCGAGTGCCTGCAACGCGTTGACAGCCGCGAGGCCCGCGCCGCCTTCATCGTGAACGAGGTGACTATGACCGAGGTTGAGGCCGTGTGCCACTCCGGAGCCGTGATGCCGCCTAAATCGACGTTTTTCTATCCCAAAACTATCGGGGGGTTCCTGTTCAGCAGCATTGCCGATGAGGAGGCCGGCAACCCGTTCGATGAATATTTTCAATCGTAGTAAACAAGTGTTTGTGAGCAGTCATGCTGAACTTGTTGAAGCACCTCTTTCGCAGTAGTAAAACTGATTACTCACACGGTAGGGCTGCTCCGGCTGCGCTCAGCACAGCGGTTGGCTAACGCCCCAAACATCTTTATCTAAAACCACCTACCACCACCCGCATTGAAACTAATCTTAGCATCCAACTCGCCCCGCCGCCGCCAGCTGCTCACTGAAATGGGCCTGGCTTATGAAATCCGGCTGGTGGAAGTCGAGGAGGATTTTCCCGCGCACCTGCGCCGGGCCGAAGTAGCCGAGTACCTGGCCGCCCACAAAGCCAGCGCTTACGCCGCCAACCTGGCCGCCGATGAGGTGGTGCTCACCGCCGACACCATTGTGTGCCTGGACGACGACGTGCTGAATAAACCCGCCGATGTGGCCGAGGCCACTGCCATGCTCACCCGCTTGCAGGGCCGCGCCCACGACGTGTTCACGGCCGTGTGCCTGCGGTGCGGCGACGGTCGCGAGGTAGTATTCTCTGACCAAACCACCGTGTATTTCCGCCCCTTAAGCCCGGCCGAAATCAGTCACTACATCGCCACCGCCAAGCCCTTCGACAAGGCCGGGGCCTACGGCGCACAGGACTGGCTGGGCATGGTCGGCATCGAGCGCCTCGAAGGCTCTTATTTCACCGTGATGGGCCTGCCTACGCACCGCGTGTGGGCCGAGCTAGCGAAGTTGGGAGCCCTGCCCCAGCCAGCTTAACCACCATGCCGGACGCGGAAATTAAAGCACCAGTTAGTGCGATACGCCCCGACGGTGCTGGGGTCGGGCAGTACATCTGGTTTGTGGGCGGCATTTTTTTACTGCTGGCTGCTATTGGCCTTGGGTCAATATTTTTCACTTCGCCCTACCAAAAGGTGCTGGCGTTGGGTGGTTTCACTTACAACGACGAGGGATTTTATCGGTTGGGGCTGGCGCTTACGCCAGCGCGCTACCAACTGCTGCGGGGCCTGCTGGCCGGTGGCTGCACGTTGGGGCTGCTGCCAGTCGTTGGCTTGCGGCTAATTGGCCGGCCAGTTGCCCGGCTGCGGGCGGAGCTGCGCTACGGTCGAACCCGCCTGCAATACTGGTGGCACCGGCTACCAGCCTCCGCAAAGCTGGTTGGTGTTGGGCTAACCCTGCTTCTGGTGGTTATACGCAGCTGGTACCTCCTGAATTATCCGCTGGGCACGGATGAAGTGGCTTCCTACGACTACTTCGTGCGGGAGGGCCCGCTGGCCATCACCAGCTTCTACCCCATCCCCAACAACCACATTTTCTTCAACCTGCTGGCCTGGCAGCTGGCGGAAGCCGGCCTCTCGCCCCGGCTGGTAATGCGGCTGCCCACGCTGCTACTGGGCACCGTGGGCACCGTGGCGGCCTACGCGCTGCTGGCCCGGCTGCTGGGCGCACGCCTGGCTACGCTGGTTACTGGGTTGGTGAATCTGGGGCCGCTCTGGGTGTACTACGCGGCGGTGGGGCGCGGCTATTTTGTCGAAATCTGCCTGGTTCAGCTCGGTTTTTTCGCGGTGGTAGAGCTGCTGCGGCCGGCCTCGGCCTACGTGCGGCTTAGCTGGCTGGCGTTCATCGGGAGCAGCATTCTGGGCTTGTACACCATCCCTACTTACGCCTACCCGCTGGCCAGCCTGGGGGTGGGCCTGGGCGGGGGCCTGTTGGTGCAACGGCGCTGGGCGCGCTTGCGGGAGCTAGTCACAGCCGGGCTTGTATTGCTGGTGGTGACGGCGCTGCTATACGCGCCCATCGTCGCGGTTTCGGGCTGGGAAAAGCTGGTTTTCAACCGCTATGTGGCGGCTAAAACGGCGGCCCGGTTCTGGCCGCCGTTTCGGGCCATTCTTTACGAAACGGCCGCCGAGCTGTTCGGCCCCTCGCTGCGGCTGAGCGGGCCCGCGTGGCTGGCTGGGGCGCTGTTGGGGGGCGTGGTGGTGCGCCGGTGGGTGCCGGCCGGCCCGCGCCGTACCATGGGCCTGTTGGCCTGGGTGCTGCTGGCCCTGCCCCTGCTCCTGATGGCCGCCCAAAGAGTGTATGCCCCGGTCCGCACTATTCTCTACCTCACTTTTTTTGGCTACCTGCTGGGTGCGCTTCTGCTGATGCGCCTGCCCATCCGGCGCTGGCTAGCGGCCCGGTGGCATTGGCCGCTTATTATGGGATTAATCATCGGTATCGGCGGCTTCCGGCTATACCGGCACCAGGCGCAGGTGGCTGCCTCACGCTACGAAACTCAGCAGCTGGAACAGGCTTACCGCTGGCTGAACTCGCAGCGCGCCGGTACTGCCCAGCCAGTGAGAGTCTGGCTTTATTCGCCGCTACACGAGCTGTTCTTCGCTCATTATGCCACCCAGGAAGCTCGGCCCCATCTGCGGCTGCAATCGGGAGGCAAAGAAGGCCCGAGCGGCGCTTACGATTTTGTCGTGCTCGACAATTATTTCTCCGCTACCGCCAAAGCCCTCGAAGCGTGTTATCAACCCGTCTACCACGACTACCTGGTCACCATTTATATCTCTAAACCCTAAGCCCGCCGCCTACCCTACCCCTGTCCCTTGTCGATGCCTTCCTACCGATTCATTTTTCTCACCGCCTGCGCCATCCTCATGGCCTGCACTGGGTATGCCGCACTGGTACTGAGCATGACTTGCTGGGCCGAAGCCCGGCAGCTGGATATTATTTTCCCGTTTTATAAGTGGCGCATTCAGCCCTTCTCAGCGGCCACCTACGATGGTACCCGCGCCGGCCTGGCCCTGGCCACCGGGCTGCTGGCGGCCCTTATGGCCACGCTGCTCGCCTCAGCCCGTAGCCGACGGGAACTAGCCGCGCTGGGCCGCGAGCTTCAACAGTCGTGGCGCAGCCTGGGCACCGGCTTGCGGGGGCTGACTTCGACGCAGCAGCGGCAGGCGCTGCTCGCATTTGCGGGCCTCAGCGCCCTGCGACTGTACTTCAGCCTCTACAATCCGGAATACGACGACGCAGTTTCCTACGAGGTGTTCGTGAGCAAGGGACTGCTGGCCACCAGCGCCTACTATCCAATTCCGAACAACCACGTTTTTTCCAATACCATCAGCCTGCTGTTTTATCAGGTAAGCCACGGTTTCTGGTGGAGCATGCGGCTGCCGGTGCTGCTGATAAGCACGGGAGCCACAATTTTCCTGTTTGCGGCCTTGCGGCGTTGGGTGGGCTTTCGGGTGGCGGCCGTGGCAGTGTTCCTGTTCAGCACGCTGCAATTGAGCTTGTACCACGCCGGGGTGGGCCGGGGCTACTGGCTGGAGATACTGCTGGCGGGCATGGTTTTTTTTTGTGCGCTGGAGCTAACGCGGCCGGCGGGCCGGGCGCGGGCCGCCTGGGCGGGCTTGCTCGTGGCCGGCGTATTGGGTTGCTACACCGTGCCGCCCTTCGTGTACGTGCTGGCTTCAGCGTTTTCGTGGCTGGGGCTGGCGGCACTGCACCAGCGACAAGGCCGGGCGCTGTTGCAGCTACTGCTGGGAGGCCTGCTGGTTGGCTTGTCGGCAAGTGTGCTGTACACTCCCCTCGTGCTGGTGTCGGGGCTGGGGGCGCTTGTGGGCAACGGCTACGTGGCGGCCCTGGCCCCGGCCCGGTTCTGGCCGGGCCTTCCCGTTTACCTCTGGTTTAATGAAGGCTTTTTGGCCGGGCACCGCACGGTGGGCGCGTTGCTAACCGTTCCGGTGCTGGCCCTTGCGGGCTGGTTGTTATACCTGGCCCAAGCCGGCCGGTTGCCGAGGCTGCGGGCGCAGCGCTTGCGGCATGTGGGCTTGCCGGCGCTGTGGTTTGTGGGCCTGCCCTACGCGGTAATCATCGTGCAACGGGTTTTTCCGCCCGAGCGGGTCATGCTATACAAGGCTTTTTTCTTCTTCATTCTTGTCGGTTTGGTGCTCGATTGGCTCCTCGACCAATGGCCTACGCTTCGCTGGGCCCGCCCCCTGCTGGGCACAGCTACCGGCCTGTTCGTCGCCTATCAAACGTACCTGGTCGAGCGCATCAATCCTCACATCCGCAGCCAAAATGCGGCGTACCGCGCCGGCCTGCATTGGCTCGAAAACCAGCCCCTCGCCCCCACCCTTGTACCCGAACCCACCCACAACTTATTCTTCCGCTTCTACGCGCACTCCGAACAATTGCCGCGCCCTTGGCGGTTCGACAATGAGCAGCAGCCCCACACCCACTATGCCTACGTGGTGGCATTCCCGGATAACCGCGGCTTTTTCAAACCAGAATTCCCTTTCCCCCCAGCCTATCACAACGCGCAGGTTGATATTTACGTGATGCCCAAAGACTATCGGCTAGCGACCCAAACGTGGCTGCATTAGCAGCCAAATCAACTTTACAAGGTCTGACCAAGCCGCAGTTTAAACGGTGCTCTTCGTGTTATGCTCCTTCGCAACGAGCGATAATCAATGCCCCCGCGCCAGCAGCGCGATGCCCACCACAATCAGCAGCAAGCCGCCCGCCTGCGCCACCGTCAGTGCCTCGCGCAGCACCACCAGCCCCAGCACCGCCGTTAGTAGCACCGAGCCGCCCACAATCACGGGCGTGCCCACCGAGGAATTTACCCCGCGCTGAAACACGACAAACGTCAGAATCTCGGCCAGGCCCACGCCCAGTCCGGCCAGCGCCGCCAAGCCCAGGCCTTTGCCGGAAATAGCCAGCGGCTGCCCTTGCAGCTTCAGCTTCAGCAGCCACGCGGCCCCAAGGGCGGCGGCTACGAGTTGCAGCACCACCGCGCCCACAGCCGGCGGGACGTAGTTGGCCACGAGCTTTATGAAGAAGTTATAAAGTGCCAGGCATAGGGCCGTGAGCAGGGCGAGGGGTAACCATTGGAATGTTTCCATCAATAAATCACATTATCCAAATTTTATACTGTTTAATCCTTTATTTTGACCATAGTCATCGTTAATTTTAAAATAATCAATGAGTTTAAACGATTTTGTAACTGCCCCTAAATCTGTATAAACAGTGATTATTATTTCAGCCTTTATTGCCAAACTGTAGTTATAGCTATTTATTTCTATTTCAAATTTATCAGTAATAATTTTTTGGCTTGGAAACAGCTTTTTGTTCTCAATAAGATTTTTAATTAAGCTATTCCCGTTGTCTATGAAACCAAATTCTTGTAAAGACAAACGCATAGATGGGCGTAGTATAAATGGCAGTTTAACCTCAATATTTAAACCCTCGATAGATTTATCCGTCGCATTTTTAATTTCTATTCGAAACTCGTTTACGGCGTATTTATAAGTACCAGCTTGTGACATTGATGTAGTGGGCCTACTAATTAGTGTCTCAATACTGATAGTCGCTGGACTTTTGCTGTCTTTAAATAAGGGCTTAACTTTTCTAGGTATTACGACAGGTTTTAGTTGCCTCACCTCAGAAAAATAGAGCAATGGTTCGTCGAGTAGCTTATGGAATAGCCTAGTCTCGTTTTTTTGCACAGAGAGGTCTACAATTTCTCTTCCTTTTAATGCAAGAGGCGTGATATCATTGCTAATGCCCTCAAATGACACCAGAATGTACTTATTAGGCCATTCAACTATGTCTTTTATAAGCAACGCATATTCATTTCCAACCCCACTGGAGAAGGCTTCTGCTTTCTTTTTGTACCCCGCTGAAAGCACGACTATAACTTTTTTGTAATTAGTCATAGCTTGATGCATCATCTTATTAAGGTCGATTGCTGACTCATTCTGCATTAGCATCTTATCCATCTCAGCCTCAAATCCTTTCTCGCGTAGATGATTAACAAATGCGATAACCCTGTCCTCATGCGCTTGGCTATCCCAGCTAAGTAACTGGCCATAATTAAACTGCCTATCTTTGAGCATGCGTAAACGCTTTGTCACCTTGGATTCGCAGGAACGGGCCACCTTGCAGGCGGGTCG
>JAYULN010000577.1:0-8705 GCA_043763525.1 Hymenobacter sp. | reverse complement strand
CGGGGTTGTGGCGGTAGTAGTAGCCGGGCACCAGCTGCTCGAAACTGCTGCGCCCGGCATCGGCGGTGTGGTTATACACCACGTCGAGCACCACGCGCAGGCCCTGGCCGTGCAGGTTTTCCACCAGTTGCTTGAATTCGCGGATGCGCACGGCGGGGTCGGCGGCATCGGTGGCGTAGCTGCCTTCGGGCACGTTGTAGTTCAGCGGGGCGTAGCCCCAGTTGTAGCGGTTGGCGCGGGCGGGCGCGGCTTCGTCGATGGCGGCAAAGTCGTTGGTGGGCAGCAGGTGAACGTGGGTCAGGCCGAGCTCGACCAGGTGGTCGAGGCCGGTGCTCACGCCGCCCGGCCCGCGCGTGCCCAGCTGCGCCGCCCCCAAAAACTTGCCCCTCTGCCGAATGCCCGACTGGGGGTGCATGCTCAAATCGCGCACATGCACTTCGCCGATAACAATGTCGGTGGGCTGTTTCAGGGCCGGGCGCAGGTCGGTGGGCCAGCCGGGGGGCTGGGCGAGGGCCGGGTTGAGCACGGCCCCGCGCTGCCCGTTCAGGCCCACGGCGTGGGCATACGGGTCGGCCACTTCGGCCAATTTTTTGCCGGCAATGGTGGCCTGCACCGTGTAGAAGCCGGTGGTGCCGGCCGGCAGGGCGTAGGTCCAGGTGCCGCCTTCGGCCTTGGCCATGGGGTAGTCGGCGCGGGCGGTGCCGCCGGTGCCGGCCGCGTAGAGGCGCAAATGCAGCGCCTCGGCCGTGGGAGCCCACACGCGCAACGTGGCCTGGGGGCCGCGCCAGGTCAGGCCCAGGTCGGGGCCGAGGTAGGTGGGGTAGCTGGCGTAGTCGGGCAGGGGCGGGGCCGCAGGGGGAGGGGAGAGCAGCACGAGCAGGAGCAGGAACGGGCGAATCATGGGCGCAAGTTCGGGGTTTTGTAGGGTAAAGCAGAACGGGGATAGTTGGCGTACCGTGGACTCTGCGAGTCCGCGCGTGGGCCGTTCTCACGCCTGGACTCGCAGAGTCCACGGTACCCTCGTGCAACGCCCACCGATAAAACCCTGCCGACCGTCGATACAATATGCCTCACAGTCGGTACCGTGCCTCCCCGCCCGGTAGCCGCTGCTATGTTTACTCCGAATTCTCCCCCCCCCCCCCATGCCCGTACTCACTCCCCGCCGCTACCTCACCCCGCTCATTCATGTGCTGGTGTGGGGCCTGTTTGGGCTCACGTTTTTGTTGTTTCAGCCGCTCACGGGGCGGCTGGTGCTGCCGCCGCAGTTCTGGCTGAAGCAGGGGCTGATGTTTGGGGCCTGGATTACGACCTTCTACCTCACGGCCAGGGTGACGGTGCCGCGCCTGCTGTTTCAGGGGCGCACGGGGTGATTTGTGCTGGCGCTGGTGGGTGCCACCGTGGCGGTGGTGCCGTTCAGCCATTTTCTGGAAATGGTCCTGAACCTGCCGGCCCTGCTGGACCAAGCCTTTCGGGCGGCGGCCGGGCGGCCCCGGCTGCTGCGTGGCGGGCCGCGCCTCGATACCATGGGCCTGCTCACCACCATGTTCGTGCCGGGCATCAGCACCAGCATCACGGTGGTGCAGAAGTGGCAGCACGATGCCCAGCTGCGCCAGACCCTGGAGCAGCTGCGCGTGTCGTCGGAGCTGTCGGTGCTCAAAGCCCAGATTAACCCGCACTTCTTCTTCAACACCCTCAACACCCTCAACACCCTCACGCTGCTCGACGGCGAACAGGCCCGCGCCGCCATCCACCGCCTCTCGCGCATGATGCGCCACGTGCTGTACGACACTGCCGGCGGCCTCGCCCTGCTCAGCCAGGAAATTGCCTTCGTACAGGACTACATCACCCTCATGCCATGCAGCTGCGGCTCGACGAGCGGGTGACCGTCACCTTCGAGCGTCCCGAGCCCGTGCAGGACGTGCCCCTGGCCCCCATGCTGCTGCTGCCCTTCCTCGAAAACGCCTTCAAGCACGGCGTGGCGGCCACCCAGGCCAGCCGCACCCACATTGCCCTGCGCCAGCCCACGCCCGCCGTGCTGGAGCCCGAAGTGCGCAACACCCTGTTGGCCCTGCCCACCACCGACCTGGCCGGCAGCAACGGCATCGGCCTGGCCAACACCCGCCGCCGCCTCGATTTGCTCTACCCGGCCGGTTCGCGCTGGTAGTGGATGAGCGCACGCCGGCCGAGGAGTTTCGGGTTCACCTCACGTTGAACGTAGGGTAGGAGGGTAATTACCATACTTCGCAATGCCTATACTTTCGCTTTACCTTTGCCCCCGATGTGTCTTTTGCCCACTTTTTGATTATATTCTTTCAACACGCCTTTTTTATGCGAAATCTGTTTACGCTGTTCGCTGCTTTTCGCAGCCGTAGTGCAACGCTTCTGGTGATGCTACTGTTTCCCCTGCTTGGGTGGGGACAGAGTACCACCGTTGTCATCAGCCAAGTATATGGCGGTGGCGGCAACTCCGGTGCTACTTATCAAAATGACTTTATTGAACTGCACAACATATCGAGCGTTAGCCAACCACTAACAGGGTTCTCGATACAATACAATTCAGCAACTTCTACGACTACCGCATGGCTAGTGACTTCACTAAGTGGAATTATTCCGGCGGGCGGATATTTTTTGGTGAAGGAAGCCTCTAGTGGTGCGGTAGGCTTGGCCTTGCCAACGGCCGATGTCACGGGTACAATTAACCTTAGTGGAACAGCTGGTAAAGTTGCTCTCGTTAACAATGCCACTGCTTTTACTACCCAATGCCCAGCTGGAACTATCGACTTAGTCGGTTTTGGCACTACCGCCAACTGCAACGAAGGAGGGGCTAATACTCCAGCGCCAAGCAACACTACTGCGGCCCTTCGCAAGGCCAATGGCTGCACCGATACTAATAACAACGGCAATGACTTTACTGCGGTGACACCGACTCCCCGCAACGCTGCCAGTCCTGTCTTTAGCTGTACTTCCCCAATCATAACCGTTTCGGCGGCGGACCTCACGGCTTTCGCCACTACGGAGGGCACCGCTTCGGCTTTCCAGAACTATACCGTTAGCGGGTCGAACCTGACGGCCAACATCACCATTACTCCCCCCACCGGCTACGAGTTGGCCCTGGAATCGGCCACACCCGGCACGCCCGGTACCTTTAGCAGCTCGCCTATTACGCTAACGCAGGCCAGCGGCAGCGTGGCTTCTGCCAAAATATATGCACGCCTGACCGCCACGGCCACGGCCGCTGGCAGCCCCTACAACGGCAACATTGGGCATGCAAGCACTGGTGCTGGCACCGTCAACAAGGCCGTGAATGGTACTGTTACGGCACCAACCGCGCCTGTCATCACCGCAACAGGCACCCCGGCGGCATTCAATACCCTGGCGGGCACTCCTTCGGCTTTCCAAACCTTCAACGTAAGCGGCACCAACCTCACGGCCGGTATCACCATCACGCCCCCCACTGGCTACGAAGCTTCACTGGATGCCGGGGCTACTTATTCAGCCGCAGCGCAAACCTTAGGCGCGGCTGGTACCGTGGCCAGTACGTCGGTTCGGGTGCGACTTACCGGTGCTACTCCCACCGCCAGCTTGGGCACGGCCCTGCTGATTCGCAGTTCCGGCGCACCTGACCAGGACAAAACCCTAAGTGGTACCGTGGTACCCGAGCCCACTGCCATCCCCACGGTAACGGTGGTGCCCGGCTTCAGCGCGGCCGTGGTAACGGTGACCGCGCCGGCCAGCAACGGCGGCACGCGCCGCCTGGTAGTGGTGCGGTTGGCTACGGCCGCCGCCGTGCCCCCGACCGATGCCACCGCCTACACGGCCAATGCCGCGTTTGGCACCACTACCGGCACCAACCCCACCACCGGCACCGGCAATTTCGTGGTTTTCAATGCCGGCAGTTCGCCCGGCACCGTCACGGTTTCCGGGCTGGCGGTGAATACCAGCTACGTAGCCGATGCTTATGAATATAACAATAGTGCTTCGGCTGGTTTCGAGAATTATTACACTACCGCTGGCTCCACCGCTTTCTCGACTACGGTAAACCCGCTGGTGGCTTATGACTTTGTGGGTAGCGGCACCAGTGGCAGCGGCGACCCGGCCCCTGCTTATCCAGCCGCCAATGCCAGCGTAACGGCCATTCCTTTTGCCCGTGCTGTGGTGGCGGTGAATGCTGGCGCAGACCGGTTTAATAGTAGCGGTTTCCCAACGAGTACGACGGCCGACCTGACCAAATACGTGGGCTTCACCTTTACCATTGCCTCTGGGCAGCAGGCTGCTTTGTCGTTCCTCACCTTTACCGACCAGCGTTCGGCAAACGGGCCGAACAGCTACGAAGTGCGCGGCAGCGCCGACGGCTTCGCTACATCGGTTGTACTGGCCACGGGTGCCACGGCTGGCAGTGCCAAATCCATCGACCTGAGCGTCCTTACCAACGTGCAAGGCACGTATGGTATCCGGTTTTATGGCTTCAATGCTGTCACAACTGGCGGCACTTACAGCGTGGATGCGGTGTATCTATACGGCACCGTGAGCTCAATTCCACCAATGCTCACTGTTACTCCCGGCACGCTCAATCCCTTCTTCGCCCTGGCCGGTTCGGTTTCGGCTTCGCAGAGCTACCCCCTCACCGGGGTGAACGTATCGACCAGCACGCCCATCGCCATCACGGCCCCCACGGGCTTCGAGGTTTCGCTCGACGGCGGCACCACCTACGCCGGCGGCACGCAGTCGTTCACGCCGGCCACGGCCTCGTTCACCAAAACCGTAGCCGTGCGCCTGAGCGCCACGGCCACCGGCACGCCGAGCGGCAACATCACCAATACGAATGGCACGGAGGCGGCCACGGTAGCCGTAACCGGCACCGTCGTGGCTGAGCCCACCACGCAGCCCACGGTTGCGGCCACGTCGCCCACCACCACCACCGTGCAGCTCTCGCTGAGCGGCGGCGGCGGCACCAAGCGCCTCGTAGTAGTGCGCCCCGTAGCCGCAACCGCCGGGGCCCCAGCCGATGGCACCGCCTACACCGCCAACCTGGCCTACGGCACCACCACTGGCACCAACCCCACCACCGGCCCCAACAATTTCGTGGTGGTGGCCGATGGCAGCAGCACCAGCGTCACCATCACCGGCCTGACCGCCAACACGGCCTACACCGTGGAGGCCTACGCCTACAACGAAGCCACCGTCGCCGGCTTCGGGAACTACCTGGCGGCCAACCCCGGCACGGCCAGCTTCACCACACTTTCGGCTGGGGTAGTAACCTACATCTGGAACGGCCTGGTTGATGCCAACTGGACTACCGCCGGCAACTGGACCCCGGCCCGCCTGCTGCCCGCAAGCAACGACATCCTGCTCTTCGACGGCGCGGTAACGCCCACTCCCACCCTCAACGCCAACTTCACCACCGGCGAAACGGTTGGGCAGCTCCGCTTCGAAAACAACGTAACCGCCACCCTCACCACCGATGCCAACCGCACCCTGACCATCGACGGCAACGCCACCGGCGATGACTTTGTGGTTGCCAGCGGCTCCACGGCTACCATCGGCACCAGTGCCACGGCTGCCGGCCTGGTATTCAACCTCACCGCTTCCGCCACGGGTAGCATCGGTGGCACGCTGGTGTTCGATGGCGTGGCCGGCGCGTTTGGCCAGCACAGCCTCCAGGCCGCCGCTGCTAATGCCGTGCAGTTTCTGTCGGGCAGCATCTTCCGCACCATGACTTTCTATGACGGTGGCGCGGCTATCAGCCCGTTTGGGGCCGCCACCGGCAACGCCAACTCGGTCGTCTTCCGCAACGGCTCGCGCTACGAGCAGTTTGGCGGCAGCAACCCGTTTGGCTTGGTTTCCCCGAACACGGCCGTGACGTTTGAGCCGACCAGTCGCTTCGTTTTCGAGAAGACTATCAACGCGCCCGCCCTCTCCGGCCGCACCTACGGCACCTTGGAGTATAACACCACCAGCTCCGCCGTGGGCAATAGCACCGGGGCAAGCCTGCTCACCATTCTCGGCGACCTCATCATCACTAACGGCACCGTGGGCCTCGACCTGACCACCGCCGGCATTAGCCTGAAAGGCAACGTGCTGGTGAACGGCGGCAGCCTGGCTTTCAACCCCACTGCGACCGGTGGCACGGTGCAGTTCAACGGCACCACGGCGCAGACAATCGGCGGTACCGCCGCTGCTTTGGCCCTCACGTTTGGCCCCAACTCGTCGGTAACGGTGAACAACCCGGCTGGCGTGACGCTCCAGCGCCCCATCACCCTGCAAAAAGGTTTCACGCTCACCGATGGCCTCGTTACCACCGATGCCACCAACCTGCTCACGCTGGGGCCCAATGCTGTCGTGAGCGGCGGCAGCGCCACCAGCTACGTCAACGGCCCGCTGGCCCGCGAAACCGCCGCCGGCATTGCCTCGGTTACCAACTTTGTGTTCCCACTGGGCAAGAGCGGCTTCTTCCGCGCCTTCACCCTTGCCCTGGCTACCCAAACGGCGGCCAGCACCTACACCGCCGAGCAGCTAGAAGGTAACCCCGACCCTAGCGGTACCAACCTGCTCCCCGGCAACGGCCTGGGTACGGCTTCGCTCAAGCGCATGTCGCGGTTCCGCTCGTTCACGTTCACGTCGTCCAACACGACCAATTTCAATGCCGTGGGCACGGTCACGCTCAGCTTTGGCCTGAGCGACCGGGTGAATGACCCCAGTGACCTCGGCCTGGTGGTGGCGGTTAGCACCGGGGCCTCGCCCTTCGGCAACCTCGACCGCTCGGCCAGCACCGGCGTAGCCACCGGGGCCGGCGGGGCCGATGTGGTGGGCACCGTCACGTCGAAGCCGCTCTACACCGCATCCGCCACGGCTGTTTTCGCACTGGGAGCTACCAACGACAACACCGTCTTTGGCCAGCCGCTCAATCCGCTGCCGGTACAGCTTACCAGCTTCAGCGCCCGGCGTCAGGCTGATAACGCCGTGGTCGTGAAATGGAATACCGCCAGCGAGAAGAACAGCGCCCGCTTCGAGGTGCAGCGCAGCCTCAATGGCCGCGAATACACCACCGTGGCCACCGCCACGGCGCGCGGCAACAGCACCCAGGCCACAACCTACGCCGTGCTCGACAAAACGACTCCGGCCGCGAGCCTCTACTACCGCCTGCGCCAGGTAGACCAGGACGGCAGCTTCCGCTTCTCGCCGGTCGTCACGGTGGCCGGCATCGGCCAGCTGGCCAAGGTGCTGCTCTACCCCAACCCCACGACCAGTAGCCTTCACTTCCTCACCGAAGCCGCTTTGCCGTACCGCGTGCTCAACCAGCTGGGCCAGCCCGTGCTGCACGGCACCACCGAAACCGGCGAAGCTACCGTACCCACCGAAACCCTGAAAACCGGTCTCTATTTCCTTGAGCTGCAAACCGGTACTGGCAGCGTAGTGCAGAAGTTCGAGAAACAATAGACCACGGATTAGCACGGATTTTAGCGGATTTCACGGATTTTGTGGACGTTAAAAATCCAAAAAAGGCTTGCCATTTGGCAAGCCTTTTTTTATTTGATGACGAGGCGATAATCGACTGCAAAATCCGCTAAAATCCGTGCTAATCCGTGGTCAGACGGAGAAGCTTTCGCCGCAGCCGCACTCGCGCGAGGCGTTGGGGTTATTGAACTGGAAGCCCTTGCCGTTGAGGCCGTCGGAGAAGTCCAGCTCGGTGCCGGCCAGGTAGAGGAAGCTTTTCATATCGACCACCACGCGCACGCCCTTGTCCTCGAATTCCTGGTCCATGGGCCGTACTTCGTTGTCGAAATCCAGCTTGTAGCTCAGGCCCGAGCAGCCGCCGCCGGCCACCGAGGCCCGCAGGCGGTAGGTGTCGTCGAGGTGTGCGTCGGCAATCAGGCGGCCCACTTTTTCTTTGGCTTTATCCGAAACGGTAATCATATCCTGTCATTCTGAGCGTAGCGAAGAATCGTATCACGTCTGCGCCGCGGGTGTAACATATTCTGCCGAAGTGAGGAAGCCGTGATAGGATGCTTCGTCCCTCAGTATGATAAACGATTGGTTAGGAGCTGGGGTTCAACACCACGCTGAACACGGTAATCGTATTCAAATCGCGGCCGAAATAGAGCTTATCCAGCGCCTCGTACGCATTGTGCGCCCGGAAGTAGGAGGTTTGCAGCTCCTTCTCGCCCCGCGCCCGCCATTGCAGGGTGTAGGAGCTTTCGGTGTCGCGGTAGCTGCGCACGTAGGCCAGCATTTTCTCCAGGCACTCCACCTGGTCGCGCCCGGTTTCGTAGCGCAACAGGAAGCGCTGCTGGTGCCGGGGGTTCACGGTAATCAGGTCGAGTCGCGTCTGGCCTTCCAGCTCCCGAAACTCAAACTGCAATTGCTCCGCCGAGAGGCCCAAATACTGCTGAATCTCGCGTTGCAGGCGGGCAATGTCAAATTCGTTCATGAAGGATTAAATTAAAAATTGAGAAATAAAAATTAAAAATGACAGCACGAGCCGCATTTTTAATTTTTAATTCTCAATTTTTAATTCGCTAAAATTAGTGATGCGCCAGCTCCAAAGCGGGCAGGCCATTCTTCACGCGGTAGTCGGAAATAGCCGATTTGATGGCATCCTCGGCCAATACCGAGCAGTGAATTTTCACGGGCGGCAGGGCCAGCTCTTCCACAATCTCCATGTTGTCGATGGCCAGGGCCTCGTCGATGGATTTGCCTTTCAGCCA
>JAYULN010000576.1:0-3472 GCA_043763525.1 Hymenobacter sp. | reverse complement strand
TTTCCGACTGCACTTCCGGGATGAAGGTGGTACCGGGGTAAATGGGGTCGAGCAGGTTGGTGCCGCGCCAGTTGCCTTCGGGCACAATGGTGCCGGTGCGGTTGGGTGGGTTCTGGCCGATTACGCCAATCAGGTCGATGATAACGCCGTTGCCTTGGCCGGCCGTGCCGCTGGGGTAGCGCACCAAGGCCATTACGTCGTTGCCATTGAAATACACCGTGCCGCCGCCAAGGATAACCGTCGGCCCCGTGGCCGGCTTGTGGCCCACGCTAAACTGGCTGGCCGCGTTGCGGATAACGGGCAGGGTGGCTTCGCCGCTGGCCAGCACGAACGTGCTGCGGGTGGGCAGGGTATTGTTGCCCACGGCCTGCTGCGTGGCATTGCTGCGAAACAGCTTCTCTTCCTCGGTAACGGCGGTGCTGCCGTTGGAGTAGCGCCGCACCGCGTACGGGTTGAGGTTGACGGTGGTAGTGGTCGGGTTATAGATTTCAATGGCGCGCTCGCTGCCGGTGGAGTTCGATACGCCGCCGTTGTAGCTCGTGCCGGTCATGTGCGAGCCTTCATCGTATTCCGAAAAGAAAAGCTCGGTGCCCTGGGCATGAGCGGCTCCGGCCAGCAACAGCGCTGCCGAAATCATGAAGTAGTGCTTTTTCATAAACATTGGGGGGTGAGAATGCCTGTGCGCCAGCAAAGATACGAGCATCAGCCATTTTCAATCATCATCACTCATCGCATTTTGATGACCAAATAATCTTGTTAATGACATGAAATTCAGTTCTTAAATTCAATAAACCTGCCGCTGTTTACCGCAACTTTTATTTGCTAACGAGCGTTAGCAAGTGTACCTTTGCTACTACTAATGTCCACCACTGCCCCAATTCGCTCGCGCAAGGCCCAGATTGACCGCACCGCCACGGCCCTGTTTCGGGCGCGGGGCTTTGCGGCCACCAGCATGCGCGAGCTGGCCACCGAGCTGGGCCTGGAGGCGGGCAGCCTGTATTCGCACATCAAATCGAAGGAGGAAATCCTGCACCGGGTGTGCTTTGGCCTGGCCGAAGAATTTTTCGCCGGCTTCGCGGCCGCTACCCTGGATGCCACCGCTCCCATTGCCACGCAGCTGCGCCAGGCCATCGAGGCCCACGTGCGGGTGCTGACCCGCGACAGCGCCGCCTCGGCCGTGTTTCTGCACGAGTGGCGGCACCTGAGCGAGCCGGCCCGCACCGAATTTCTGGCCCTGCGCGACCGCTACGAAGCTGCATTCCGCGTGCTCATCCAGCGCGGCATCGCCGCCGGCGAGCTGCACGCCCCCGATGCCGCCTTTGCGGCCCTCACCCTGCTGGCCAGCCTCAACTGGCTGCCGGCCTGGTACCGGCCCGACGGCAAACTGACCCCCGACGAAATTGCCCACCGCCTCGCCGAGCAGCTGTTAAATGGAATGAGGAATTATCAATGAGGAATGAAGAATTACCCGGTTTTCATTCTCTAGTCATCTCCCGTTTCAAAGTTTTAATCTCTCATTCCTCATTCCTCATTCTTAATTCCTCATTAAAAATGTACGGTTCCGCCAGCACCCACGACCTACCCAGCACCGCCACCACCGGCCTGGAAAACGAAGACCCCATTTTGCTGGCCGAGTTTGAGGCCCGCATTGCGCGGGGCGAGAAGATTGAACCCGGCGACTGGATGCCGGCCCTCTACCGCAAGCAGCTCACCCGCATGATTGAGCAGCACGCCCACTCCGAAATCATCGGCTCGCTGCCCGAAGGTACCTGGATTACCCGCGCCCCCGGTTTCCGCCGCAAAATGGCCCAGATGGCCAAGGTGCAGGACGAAGTGGGCCACGCCCAACTGCTGTATTCGGCCGCCGAAACGCTGGGCAAAACCCGCGAGCAGATGCTGGTTGACCTTATCAACGGCAAGAGCAAGTACTCCAACGTCTTCAACTACCCCACGCCCACCTGGGCCGACTCGAACGTGATTTCGTGGCTGATTGATGCCGGGGCCATCGTGAACCAACTGGCCAACGCCAAGGGCAGCTACGGCCCCTACTGCCGCGCCCTCGACCGGATTTGTGCCGAGGAAGCCTTCCACCTCAAGTACGGGCACGATGCCGTGGTACACCTGGCCACGGGCACGCCCATTCAGCGCCGCATGATTCAGGCGGCCCTGAACCGCTGGTGGCCGGCAATTATGACCTTTTTCGGCCCGAGCGATAAGATGAGCGTGCATACCGAAATTCTGATGCGCTGGAAGGTAAAGATGGCCAGCAACGACGAGTGCCGCAACCAGTTTCTGGATATGTACGTGCCCAAAATCTGGGAAATTGGCCTGACGCTGCCCGATGAGAAGCTCGCTAAAAACGAGGCAACCGGCCAGTGGGAATTCACCGAGCCCGACTGGGAAGATTTCAAGCGCGTGATTAACGGCGACGGCCCCTGCAACGCCGAGCGCCTGGCCGTGCGCCGCGCCGCCGAAGAAAACGGAGCCTGGGTGCGCCGCGCCCTGCTCACGCCCAAAACCCAGTACGTGCGGCCATTAGCATAGCCTTCTGTCATGCTGACGGAGGAAGCATCTTATCCCCGCTGCTTTCGTCAGATTTTGTAAACCGAGCTGTACGAACGTGATAAGATGCTTCGCTGCGCTCAGCATGACAACCCGCCTCATGATTAACTCCCACGACCCGCGCATGAACCGGCTGGGGCTGCCCGATGCGCCCGCCACCAAGGCCACCAAAACGGCCCTCGACCAGTTCGGTACCTACGAAGTATTTCATCAGAAGAAGGAGGGTGCGCCCTTCGTGTACGTTGGCCCGGTGCACGCGCCGGAGGCCGATGTCGCCTTTCTCTTTGCGAAGGAGCAGTTTAGCCGGCGCTTTGCCTGCACGGGCCTGTGGGTGGTGCCCACGGCCGCCATTATGGTAACGGATTACGTGGGCGACCAGGAATCGGCCTACGACACGCTGCCGCTGCTGAAAAACCCGGCGCAACCCGCGCCCGGCCCCGCCGACGACACGGCTGCCGAGGAAGCCGCCTACGCCGCCGGGGAGGAAGACTACGACATCTTCCACCTCAAAAAGCGCGGCAAGGCGCACCAGCACGTAGGCAAGGTGCGCGCCAGCTCGCCGGCCGAAGCCCTGCAAGTGGCCAAAGCCGTGTTTGGCGAGCAGCGCCCCGTGGTGAACGTGTGGGCCGTGCGCGCCGCCGACGTGCTGCGCTCCGACGACGAGGACCGCGACATCTGGACCACCACGCCGGAGAAAAAGTACCGCGACGCCATTTCCTACAAGGTGCAGGACCGCATCGAAAAATTCAAGGCCGAAAACCCGGCTATTCATTAAGCTGCGCATGGACCCCAAACTCGACCTGTTATACCGCCTGGCCGACGACCAGCTGATTCTCGGCCACCGCAACTCGGAATGGAACGGCCTGGGGCCGATTCTGGAAGAGGACATTGCCTTTTCGAGCATGGCCCA
>JAYULN010000575.1:0-8724 GCA_043763525.1 Hymenobacter sp. | reverse complement strand
TGACGTGGGGCAACAGGCGGGCCACCTGGTCAATCAGGACCTGGGCCGCCGCCGGTACGGCCGCATCGAGGGGCGTAATTTTCAGGCCGGCCGCCGTCCGGCTCGCAGCCGGTAATTCGCCGGCGGCGGCCAGGCGATTGACCGTTTCCAGTTGCTGGGTCAGGTGCGCCAGGCGCTGCTGCAGGTACCGTTCCCCGTTGGGTTCCACGGCCAGCGGGAGCTCGCCGGCCTGGAGCAGGGCGGCAAACGGTTCCGCCGGCACCAGGTACTCCTCGAAGTCCTTGAACTGGCGCGAGCCCAGCACCCACATATCGCCGGAACGCAACGCATTTTTGAGTTCGGCCAGGGCACACAGCTCGTAGTAGCGGCGGTCCAGTCCTTCCGCTGTCAGCACCAGTTTCTGCCACCGCTTGCTGATAAAGACCGTCGGCGCATCGGGCGGCAGCTTGCGGGCGCCCGTCGCGTTCAGCTCGCGCAATAAGTCCAGCGCCGCCAGCAGACTTCTCACGGCCGGGGCCGCCCGCAGCGGCAGGGCGGCCAGAAACGCGGGGGCGTAGCGGCGCAGGGTGGCGTAGTGCTCGCCCACGCGGGGCAGAAAATCGAAATCGGCTGGTTGGGCCAACTGTTGCGCTTCGCCCACGCTGGCGGTGAATTCCTCCCAGGGCAGCACCGATTCGATGGCCGCAAAGGGGGACGTGCCCGTCGTGCGGGCCGTGAGCAGGGCTTGCCCAATGCGCCCGAACAGGCGCACCTGCTGGTTGATGGCCTTGCCCGAGGCCTGAAACTGCTGTTGGTGCTTATTTTTCGCCGCGTTGAACACCTTACCCACGATGCGGTCGTGCAGGTCGAGCAACTCATCCAGGGCGGTGGCCGTGCCTTCCAGGGCCAGGGTCACCAGGGTGGCCAGCCGACGCATCGGCTCAAATTTGGCCAGGTCGGCCGGCGTCATCTGGCCACCTTCCCGGGCGATTGTGAGCAGCCGGTTTTGGTGGACCCGTCGCGCCAACCACGTCAGGGCGCTGCCCTGGCGGCGGGTGAGCAGGTGTTCCAACGCTTGCCGGGTTTCCGGGGGCAGGTCCTCGGTCAGCGTGTGGTAAAGCCAGCGATTGGCCCGCGTTAAGGCCTCCGCACTGAGGCGTTCGAGCACGGCAACTGAAGGCAATAGAATGCGCTGGCGGCGTAAGTGCCCCAGCAGGGCCTGGACCAGCACCACGCCTTTATCCGTATTGCCGGGCGACTTCGGCCAGCCAGGGCACGGCGGCCCGGTAACGCGGCAGACCGAACGTCTGAAACCCAAAGGCCGCTTGCAGTTCCAACAGGTGTTCGCGCCGGGTTTGCTCGCGCTGGCCATACACCGCCCATTCCGGCACCGACAGCTTCAGTTGGGGGACCACAAACGCGAGTAGCGACGATGCCGGTAGTTGGTCCATGCCCAGCACCACGCCCGGAAAACGGAGGTAGCAGAGTTGCACCGCGAACCCCAGGCGATTGGCCGCGCCCCGGTGCTGCTGAATCAGCGAGAGGTCGCCCTCACTAAAGGTGTACTGCCGAATGAACTCCTCGGGGCTTTCGGGCAGCGCCAGGAGGTGCTCCCGCTCCGTCGCCGATAGAGTTGAACGACGAGGCATGGGCGGGGGTGTGGGGAATCGGTCGGTTAAAGGTGGTGATTCTGTTCCATTCGGCCACCATAAGCCTGATTAGCTGCTATCTACCCGTATGCGGTTGTTCAAAAAAAACGACCGTTTAAGTGAACAAAACATGTACCCACTTTTTATAGCAAATGCACCAGAATGAGCACAATGGCACGCTGGTATTAGAAGATAATAATAATGAGAAATTTATTTTGGCAATATAGGAATAAATTATATGGTTGTTAACCAAGCGCTTGGTTTGCGCAAGGAGGCGGTGGTCTAATTCAGGATGAAATCCGTAGGGGTATTTATGGTTTATACGCAACACTTTTGCGCCAAATGTGGCAGTGACCAAATTCGCCGCAACGGGCATAGCCAGGGGCACGCCCGTTATCAATGCAAAGCCTGCCGCCACCAGGCGCGCTTCGAGCCGGCTGCCATCGCCAAAGCCACGCAGTACGCGCAGGTCGATAAGTTGTTGGAGGAGCGTACTTCGCAACGCAGTATCGTTCGCTTAACCGGCGTTTCGCGCATGACCATTGCCGGCCGTATTAAAAAAAAGCGGCTGCCGTAGTGCCGCCCTGGCCGCGTTTGCGACCGAAAAAGGCGTAGAAAAAGCAGTGGGAAGTCTTGGAAATGGATGAGATGTGGACCTTTGTGGGCCGTAAAAAGCGCAAAATCTGGCTGTGGCTGGCCGTGGAGCGGGCCAGCCGCCGCATCGTGGCCTGGACCCTGGGCAATCGGGGGGAAGCGTCCGCCCGCCGCCTCTGGCAGCAGTTGCCCAGGCGCTACCGACGGCATTGCTGGTATTTCACCGACGAGTGGAAAGCCTATACCACCGTGCTGCCACCGGCCCAGCACCGGCGCTGCCCGAAAGACGATGGGGAACCAATATTGTGGAAGCCATTAACTGTTCTTTACGCCACCGCAGTGGCGTACTCGTGCGCAAAAATTGTTCTTTAAGCAAATGCCTGAAAATGCACGCCGCTCGAATTAAAATTGTCATCGACTGCCATAATCGTAATATCATCCTCAATTAGACCACCACCATATTTTTTAATCTTCGTGATTTGTAATCTTCAGATTAATAAAATACCTTTCGAGTCCTTTTCATGCCCTTCTCTGTATCAGGAGGGCTACTTTAACCAGTCCTCCACTCCACTCTGTTTTTTTCACTTCGCCTGTAGGTGAAGGACCGCTCATTCCCGATTCGCAGGGACGAAAGCTAGTTCATTAGCCCCTTTGCAGCAAGCTATTTTTCGGTTAAACACATTTCTATCCAATGTGCTCCCTGCCCATGTCCATTTTAGGTTTCTTGGTATTTAGTGCCTCTTGCACTACTCCTTCCATATAGTTAATTTCTCTCAAACCTTTGAGTGTAATGCATAAGCCAGGCTCCTTCTCAACGGTTTTTTACTGGCAATTTCTGAGAAAATGAATGCTTCACCCCCAAAATTATCTCTTTTGAAAAATTTAGTAGTCGTTGTTCTGCTCGCCCTCTGTGCAGCTGTTACCTTTCTGTTTTTCCACAGACCGCAAATCATTGCCTATGTTGATTCGGCCAAAATGCTTGACGGATATCAAGCAATGGTCGATGGCCGAAAGGGTTTCCAAAATAAATCACGAGCTTGGCAAGCTAATGTCGATACGCTGGCTGCTGAACTACAAAAGTCTATCAAGGATTATGAACGCAAGGCCGCAGGAATGACTGCAAAAGAAAGGGCGCTTTCCCAGCAAATTCTTAACGGCAAACAGAAACAATTCGCCAATTACCAACGCGCTGTGCAACAAAATAGCCGAGATGCAGAGGCCAAAGCCAATGACAAGATTTTGATTTCAGTCAACGCTTTTTTGGCTCGTTATGGCAAAGAGCACGGATATGACTTAATCCTCATTGCCTCGCCAGCTGGTACCATTGCCTATGCACGACCTGGCTTGGACCTAACCGAACAAATCACGGCAGAATTGAACAAGGACTACACAAATCATCTGCCTCAATGAGATTGATAACGCTTATGTCCCTCATTTGCATTATTATTGTGCTCGTTGGCTGTCATGCCAATGAATTATCGGAACCGGAGTTGCGAGAATACCTGGCAAATCCTGATAATGGGCTCATTAAAGAGTGTCAAATAGAGGATTTGACTATTTCGGTTTGCTATCAACCAGCTGCCTTGCTTGGCATCTCATTGCCGGAACATGCCCGCGAACAACCTATTGACCAGAATGTTAGTTGCTCGCAATATTTTCTGGTGACACTGAGCCGTAACACACAAGAAGTACTCGACCCGGCCCAAGGATTTTCAGCCTTTAGCAGTTTGTTGCAAACATTGGCTTTTCGACCCCAGGAATACCTAAAACTGACGACATCTAAGGGAGATACGTTAATGCCCAGCAACTCCGAGTTGGAGCGGACCTTTGGGATGAGTACCAGCACCCAATTACTGGTTGCATTTCCAGCAGGCGATATGAATCAAGATATAACGGTTCATTTGGGCGAATTTGGGCTTCGAACTGGCACCCTACGCTTCGATTTCAACCGCCAAGACTTGCTGGCACTTCCGCAACTTAAGTACTCGGGAATAAAAGAGGAAATTACGACCATTCATTAGTCCCTTATGAAAATTCTCTACCGCCCGTATGTGCTGCGAAGCATTGCTGCCTTCCTTTTAGTCGAATCTCTTTCACAAGTTTGCTTACCTTCCTTAAGTTATGCCCTAACCTCTGGACCAACCGTACCTGAGACCACTAGCTTTGAACCAGTTGACACCACCGATATGGTCGACATGGCATCTGGCGACTTCACGTACAATATTCCGCTCATTGAAGTGCCCGGTCCTGAAGGTGGATACCCGCTATCTCTATCTTATCATGCAGGTATAAAGCCCAACGAAGATGCTTCTTGGGTGGGCTTGGGGTGGTCATTTAATCCTGGGGCCATCAGCCGCAACGTAAACGGCTACGCCGATGACCATGAATCAGTGAGCCAGACCAGACGGGATTATTGGGAGGGGGGGGACCGACAAACTGTTGGAGTTGGCGTGACTTTTGGACCCAAGAATATGCCTACTGGTTTTAGCGCTGGTGTATCGTTCGGCTTAACGTTCTCACAAGATACATATAGGGGATTTGGAGTTGGGGCGAACATGAGTGTTAGCGCTACGATGACAGGTGACCCCAAAAAATACGGTGCTTCAGGTCTGGGTTCTGTAGGGGTCAATGCGTTCGTAAGTACCGACGGGTATGGCAATGACAACGCTGGGGTTGGAATAGCCGCAAGTGCAAAACTGGTGGCGGGAGTATCCGCCACCATGGGCGCTGGGTTCAGCACAGCGGGGGGGGGCAGCGAAAGTGCGGGCTTGAGGGGATATGGGCTGGGGGTATCGATGAGTTCCACAAATTCAACGCCCAGGATTTCAGTGGCTGGTGGCACAGCCACCGTTTCAAGCGCGAAAGCTGGCCTTCTTCAAACGGAGACATCCAGTTTTACCGCACCAATTCCATTTCCAGGTGGGACTGTCGACCTAAGTTACAGCGATACACGCTATTGGTCCGATGAAACAGTCGACGTATATGCCAATGGGAGCCTCTATTATCCCAAGCAGTATATTGGCAATGGCGAATATTTTACGAGTAGTGGACGACACGACAGGTATGAATTTGACAACAGAGCATTTGACACTTATTATTTGCCTGACCCAGAAAACGAAAATATTTTTGATAATCCGGACCCAGAATGGCTGCAAGGCGGCAGCTTTGCCGATTATGACAACTACGTTGTAACCGGTCAGGGACTATCGGGAAGTATGAGGCCTTATTCTTATCAACAGTCTTTGTATAGCCAAAATAAGATATCTGACCCAACCAATAAGATATATAGCATACTAGATGTTCCACTACCCTGGAATAATAAGCCGATGAATTTTCGGTTTGATAATGATTTTTCCAATCAATATCGTCAAACTAGCACCGGTGCTTTACTTGCCCCACAGCGGTATTCCGTTTCGCAACAAAACATGCCGATGGAAACGCAATACAATTTTGATAACCAGCCTCAGCGAGGTGAGGCCAGTGGCTTGGGATACGACGCAAGCAACGACCGAATCGCGGGAACAAAATCTGTGGAATGGTTCACAAACAGTCAAATTTATAATAATGCAGCAACTACCCAAGGTTTTATCGACCAGCAAGCGTTAGGATTTGTTCGCGATAATAACTCGCAGATTGGAGGGTTTTCTATTACCAATTCCAGCGGTGTCACTTATCACTATTCTTTACCAGTGTATTCCTATGGCGAACAAGTTTATACGGAAAAAATAGGCTCCAACGGGGGAACGTTTACACAAATCACCAAGCCGAACAAATACGCTTACACGTGGTTACTGACAGCAGTAACCGGCCCAGATTACGTGGACAAGGACGGCAATGGTTTAGTTAATGAAGGCGATTGGGGCTACTGGGTGAGCTATATGTACGGAAAATGGGTCGGTGACTATCAATGGAGAAATCCGTCTCAAGGATATCATCGGGACATGGATGCCAGTTTTCAAAGCTTTTCGTCTGGAAAGAAAGAGATTTACTATCTAAATTCCATTAAGACCCGCACGCATACCGCCTTATTTGTAAAATCATTCAGAGCCGATGCAAAGGGAGCAACTCCATCAGTACCGTTTTTTGCAAACTCTAACAATTTCAGAATACGTAGGAACGTCATCCCGTTGCTTAACGATGAAATTTATGCATTCCCAGCAATGCAGCTGAAATTAGACAAAATTTTACTGCTTAAAAATGAAGATGTTCCTACTAACATTTGTCAATCAGCTACCGATTACGACTTTACCAACATTGCATATACTTCATCCGGTCACCGCGTTAGTTCAATAGGGAGAAGCTTTGCGGGGCAAAATATTCTGGATGTTGCAGACATCAACCAGGTTAATACAACCGCAGCTGCAAACGGAATCCCAACTCTGCTAGCTAAGAGCCAGAAGTCCATTTCCTTTTCGTACAATTATTCTCTTTGCACTAATACCATAAATAGTTGGGCGTCGGATGCGGCGAACTACGTTGCTAATTATACTGATTACTCCCAACTTGCTGGCAAATTGACTCTTGCTGCCGTTCAATCATTTGGTGTTTCCGGGGCAGCGGCCATCCCACCCACTTCATTTGGGTATGAATTGAGCGAAAGCGAAAAAAGAATAACTTCGGTTACAGTCAGCCAATCGCCAGTAAACCTTCAGGGTACTTTGGCTGTAAATGGAACGAATAATCTAGTAGTTGGCGACCTTTTGCAATTGACCGGCTCGGGAGCTAATAATGTATATTACTGTACTGTAACCGGTATTAACGGGACCTCAGGTAATTCCTATTCCGTTACTTACTTAAACAACGGGCCACCTGCTGGAAATACCTATATTGCATCTACTACCAAAAATCCGCCTTATGCAAAAGACAGCTATGATATGTGGGAAATGTTCAAGGGAGATTTTAATATTGACTTGACAGAATTGGCAGGACATGATGAAACGATGGCTAGAACTACTAGCGCCATTTCCGCTCTTAATACGGACGTTTGGTCGCTACGGCAGGTTAGAACACCGCTAGGTGCATTGATTAAGTTGAAGTATGGCAGCGACACATATCGAACGAAGGTTCTTCGTCGGCCCAACATGATAGCCGACTTTGGTGCTAAAGACTTTTATTCATATTGCTTTGCTGAAGGAGACAGCCCTGGAGAGGGCCACATTACTTTCGGCAATAGGTTAAAAGTTCCTGCCTCAACGATATTTCATCAATACCAACCCATCATGATTTCTGGAATCATGAGCAAAAGTTTTGACAATAACAGTATACCATGGGCTACCAAAGATGATTTGCCTGTAATCGTAACAGCTGTTTTAGACAAAGGACCGAATAATTATACTAATGTCGTTTATATCAGGGACGACTCGGGTACTTTGTTCCAACCCCACCCTGATGCTAGTCATCCTTATAGACCCATTCAAATGGGTCATGTCAAGTTCTTTGAGAACCCCGACATCTCTTACGGAGGAGGGATTAGGGTGGAAGAAGTCAGTGTAATTACATCTGATGTAAAAAAAACAACCAAATATTCTTACAACAACAACGGCTTGCCTTCGGGCACCACTTCGTATGAGCCTAGTTCGTACTTGCCAATGAACAAAGCAATGTATGATAACTTAGTGACATCTTATCCTGACGTTACTTCTGCTGCTAACGAGTACAAGAACAATTATTACAAAACTCTTCCCACACTTCTTTCGCTCGCCCGGGAAGTGCCAGCACCAGGAGTCATGTATGAGTTCGTGACCGTTCAGGATGCAATTCAACGGAAGGGGGAGAATGAGGTGGTTTCGCCCCAGAAGGTAACGTACCAGTTAGAGGTATTTAAACCCAATATGATAGGTGTTTTGGGTCCACACTCTACTTCAACGCCCAGAACCAATTATGAAATCCGTACCCGTGAAGTCGCCATCCACGATTTCACCTCTCGCATTGGCCGACTAAAGCGCCGCACTACTTACAATGCCGCCGGCGTAAAGTTGAGCGAAATGGTCAATCATTATCTGCACGACGACCTAGATAATGCAAGCATTGCAGAAAATGTATCAACCGCCAATACAGGCTATGCAGCCAAGATGAGCCAGTTTGGCTACATCGGCATGATTCAGGAGGTCTTCGGCGATTCCCGCTATACTAGACGCACAAACGGAGAATCCGATGTAAAGGTGGTAATGAGTCACCGCAACGTATATCCGGTGGTACTTACCAGCACGACAACTACGGACTTCAAAACCAATGTCAGTGTCACGAGTGAGAACAAACAATTTGATTTTCTTTCTGGTGCGGTGACTAAAGTCCTCACAACTGATAGCTACGGCAACCACATCCTCGACGAAACAACGCCTGCTTACCGGATATACCCCGCATTGGGCCCTAAAATGGGTTCCAATGGGGGGCGGAATATGTTTGAGGTGGTCGGGTGAAACAGGAGAGAGTTGGGTGCTAACTTCCCGAACCCATGGAAAAAGCCCCTCCGACAAAACGGCCGCGCTATGACGCGGCCTTC
>JAYULN010000574.1:0-3475 GCA_043763525.1 Hymenobacter sp. | reverse complement strand
ATTATAGTGGAGAGGGGGGGATTCGAACCCCCGGTAACCTTTAGAGCTACGGCAGTTTAGCAAACTACTGGTTTCAGCCACTCACCCACCTCTCCAGGTCGGTTTCGCTTCCGTCCGAAGCGGGTGCAAATATACGAGCCGAACTCAAAAGGCCGCACTTTTGGCGAAAAAAATATCTTTCAGCGCGAAAAGAACCGGCAAGCGCCGGGGCGGTGGTTTCTTTGCCTTCCGCTTTTGGATGAGGTCACCGGCGGGCATTGCCTGGGGATGCCACAAGTTAGGTAGCAGTGCTATTGCGGTTTATGCCTGGGAAGCAGCTCGGCTTCCGCACTTTTGGTCAGTATCGTTTGGCTTTTCTTTTCTTTTATTCGGCTTCCAACTTTTTTCGCTTGTTGACCTGGGCTTATCCTGATTTCGTGGTTGTGGGCATGGTGGCGGCCGTGGGCTTGCTGCTGCTGGCGCGGCAGTGGCGGCGCGGCGGCCGGCTGGGCGGGCTGCTGGGCAGCCGGGCCCGGCACCGGGGCTGGAAGCTGGCCCTGCGCATATTGGCAGGGGCGGCATTGCTGGCTGCGGCGCTGGGGCCAGCCCTGGGCGTGAGCCAGCAGCCGGTGCGCACCGCCGGCAAAGACGTGTGGCTGCTGGTCGACGTGTCGCGGTCGATGGACGCGCCCGACGTGGCCCCTACCCGCCTGCTGCGGGCCCAGGCCGAGCTACAAGCGTTGGCGGCCCAGTTTCCGGCCGACCGACTGGGACTCGTGGTGTTTGGGGCCGAGGCAGTGGTGCAATGCCCGCTTACTCATGACCAGGAGGCCGTGCAAGGATTTATCAGCACGCTGCGCACCGGCTTGTTGCCGGTCGGCCCTACCACGCTACGTGCCCCGCTGGAGCTGGTGCTCAGCCGCCTGGCCCCAACAGCTCAGGCAGCTTCGGCAATGCCAGCCCTGACTTCGGCTGTGCCCCGGGCTACGGCGCTGGTGGTGGTGAGCGACGGCGAGGACTTTGGCGAAAACCTGGAGCCGGTGCTGCGGGCGCTGGGGCGCACCGGGGCGCGGGTGTATGCCGTGGGCGTGGGCACGGCGGAAGGGGCACGAATTCCGAAAGCGGGGGGGGTATTTCTGCGTGATGGCCGGGGGCAGCCGGTGCAGACGCGCCTGCGGGAAGCGCCCTTGCTACAGCTCGCTGCCCAGACTGGGGGGCAATACGTGGCCCTCACGAACCAGCAAAACGGGTTTGGGCCGCTGCTGCGGGCCTTGCGCACCATGCCAGGGGCAGCCGAGCAGGTGCGCACCGTGGCCGTGGCCGACAACCGCTACCGCTACCCGCTGGCGGCGGCGCTGCTGCTGCTGGCACTTGATGTTTTGCTTACCCTCAACCTCATTCGCCCATGAAATACCTGCTCCTATTGGCCTTGGCGCTGGGCTGGCCGGGGTGGCGGGTGCTTACGTGGGTACGCGACCGTAACATAGCCGTAGCTACCGGCGCGGCAGCTTACGTGCGGGGCGATGCCGGGCGGGCGGCCACAGCTTTTGCGGCAGCTTTGGCTACGCAAAGCCGCCGCCCCCCCGACCCCCGCCTGCTGCTGAACCTGGCCCACGCCCAGAACCAGGCCGGGCAGTTGGGGCCGGCCCACGCCACTTACGGGCAACTAGTAGTGGGCAGCCCCGCCAGGCTGGGCAGCGTGGCCCGCCAGCAACTGGCAGTGCTGGCTTCGCAGCATGGCGATATTGCCCAGGCGCTTAGCCTATTGCGCCAGGCTTTATTGCTCGACCCTGACAATGGCGGAGCCCGTTTCAATTACGAAGTACTGAGCGAATACCTGGCCCGGCGGCCCAACCGCCCCCAGATTGCCCCGCCGCCCGCGCCGGGCAAGCCCAACCCCGACCCTGCTAAGGATAACAACTCGGCCGAGCAGAACCGTCCGGCTGAAAAGGCCGGCACCGACCGCCAGGGCGAAATAAACGATACCAAGCCGGCCCCCGCCTCCCCCACCGCGCCGCCCGAGCCCACTGCTAACCCCGGCGGCCTGCCCGACAACAAATTACCCGGTGCCGCCCCCGGCAACGCGGCCAAAGGCGCGCGCGCGCCCGGTATCGGAACGCCGCAACCGCTGGCCAGCGGCGCGGTTCCCGGCACCGAACGGAGCCTCGACCGCAACTCCGAAGCGCCCGGCTCGACGGCCACGGGGCGCAGTAACCGGCCCGGCAATGAGGCTGCCGCGCTTACCGATGTGCGCCTGCAAACCCAGCGCGAACGCCTGCGGGCCATGAGCCTGAGTCCTGCCCAGGCCCACCAAATTCTTGAAACCCTGCGCGCCCAGGAACAGCAGTATTTGCAGCAGCAAACGCGGCCCGCACAGCACAAACCCGACCCCAGCAAGCCAACCTGGTGATTTTGAAGGAGCAATGAACCAGTTGGCCCGGCAACTATCCGACTTGATGAGCCCTTTAGCCGGCGGCGGGTTGGCGGACGCTAAATCCGTACTTTTGCGGCCTGATTCAATCTCCCACCCAACACTTTTCAGTTTCTCTAACCCTACTTACATGCAAACCAAAGAAGTTGTCATTATCTCCGCCGTCCGCACGCCGATTGGCTCGTTTGGCGGGGCGCTGTCGTCGTTGTCGGCCACGGAGCTGGGGGCTATTGCCCTGAAAGGTGCCATCGAAAAGGCCGGGGTCGCGGCCTCGGAAGTGCAGCAGGTGATTATGGGCAACGTGATTTCGGCCAACCTGGGCCAGGCTCCGGCCCGCCAGGCCGCCAAGAAAGCCGGCCTGCCCGATACCGTGGAATGCACCACCGTGAACAAAGTGTGCGCCTCGGGCTCGAAAGCCATTATGATGGCCGCCCAAACCATTATGCTGGGCCAGGCCGACGTGATTCTGGCCGGCGGCATGGAGAGCATGAGCAACGTGCCCTACTACCTCGACAAAGCCCGTTTTGGCGCTAAGTACGGCCATGGCCAGATGATTGACGGCCTCGTGCGCGACGGCCTCTGGGACCCCTACCACGACTACGCCATGGGCAACGCGGCCGAGAATACGGCCAAGGAAATGGGCATCACCCGCGAGCAGCAGGATGCCTTCGCCATCGAGAGCTACACCCGCAGCGCCGCCGCCGCCAAAGGGGGCAAGAAGAAGGATGAAATCGTGCCCGTAACCATCGAGAGCCGCGGCAAAACCACGGTGGTGGAAGACGACGAGGAGTACACTAAGGTTGATTTCGCCAAAGTACCCGGCCTCAAGCCCGCCTTCATCAAGGACGGCGGCACCGTGACGGCGGCCAACGCCTCGACCCTGAACGACGGTGCCGCCGCCGTGCTGCTGATGAGCCGCGAGAAAGCCGATGCCCTGGGCCTCTCGCCCATCGGCCGTATTCTGGGCTTTGCCGATGCCGAGCAGGCACCGGAGTGGTTCACGACTTCGCCGGCCCTGGCGATTCCGAAAGCGCTGAAAAACGCCGGTAAAACGGCGGCTGATGT
>JAYULN010000573.1:0-3478 GCA_043763525.1 Hymenobacter sp. | reverse complement strand
CGGGCGCGCGGCCGGGTGGGTGGCCGCCGGCGGGGACTATCGGAAGAAGCGGAGCGCACGGCCATTGTGGCCGAGACGCTTTATCGCGAGCAACAGCTCGGGGTGAACGAGATTACTCAGCGCCTGCGCATCTCTAAAGTCACGCTCTATAAATACCTGCGCCATCGGGGCGTCGTCATCCACAGTCATCGGAAAGCCGCAGCAGCCAAGTCGACCGATTGGGTTTTGTACCTACCCGTCGGTCAAATTCCTTAACGTGCTATTTATTCCGTTTTCTGAGAGGACCCCTACTAGAGCAGATTTCACATCAGTGTACGTATCCCGGTCCGACGGCGGAGCCGTCCGACCGGTTGTTGCTAGCACGAGGGCTGAACGACTGGCCCAGCCGGCGCACCCGTCAACCGACCGGTTGTTGCGAGAACGAGGGGTGAACGACTGGCCCAGCCGGCGTATCCGTCAACCGGTCGGACGGCTCCGCCGTCGGGCCGGGACACGTACCCTGACCTGAGAACCGCTGTAAAAAGTCATGTTGAGCTTGTCGAAGCATCTCTCCCGGCACGCGCTAAGCCTGGGGGGCGTACTGGCCGGCCCGCAGGTAATGGACCATCAGCTCGGCCGCTTTTTTGGCGGCCTGGTGGCGGCCCAGCTTGTCGCGGAGCTCCTGGTAGCCGGCTTGCAGGTTGGCCATGTAGTCGGCATCGATGAGCATGGTCCGGAGCTCGTCGAGCAGGTTGCGGGCGTTGAAATCGCCCTGAATCAGCTCCTTAACCACGGCGCGGCCAACAATGAGGTTGACCAGCGAAATGTAGGGCACCTTGATAACCATTTTGCCGATGGCGTAGCTCAGGGCGCTGGTGCGGTAGCACACAATCTGGGGTACGCCAAAGAGGGCGGTTTCGAGGGTGGCGGTGCCGCTCGTGACGAGGGCGGCCTTGGCATGGCTCAGCAGGTCGAACGTCTGGTCGAATACGAAGCGGATGCCGTTGCGGTGGAAGTGCCGATAGTAGTTGGGGTCGAGGTTGGTGACCCCGGCGACGATGAACTGATAATCCTGAAAGCCCGGCAGAATGGCAATCATCTCGTGCAGCATCTCCTCGATTTCCTGCTTGCGCGAACCCGGCAGCACGGCAATGATTGGCTTATCGGGGTCGAGGCGGTTGCGCTCAAAAAAGTCGGGAGTGGGCTGAAATTCGGCCACCGCGTCGGCGGTGGGGTTGCCGGTGTAGTCCACAGCGTACCCGAATTTCTGGTAGAACTCCTCCTCGAAGGGCAGAATAACGAACATCTTATCGACCCGGGCCTTCACCTGTTCGACGCGGCCCTGATTCCAGGCCCAAATTTTAGGCGAAATGTAGTAGAACACTTTGATGCCGTGGCTTTTGGCAATTTTGGCCATCCGCAGGTTAAAGCCGGCGTAGTCGACCAAAATCAGCACATCGGGCTTGTAGGCCAGCAAATCTTGCTGGCACTGTTTCAGGTAGCCCCGGAACTTGAGGATGCTGGTGGCGGCTTCCAGGAAGCCCATAATGGCCAAATCCTGGTAGTGGCGCACCAATTCGCCGCCTTCGGCCTGCATCATGTCACCGCCCCAATAGCGGAATTGCGCGGCATCGTCCTGGCCCCGCAGCTCGCGCATGAGATTGGCAGCGTGGAAGTCGCCCGACCGTTCGCCGGCAATTAGATAATATTTCATGTTTGAATTATGAGTTAAAAATTATGAGTTATGAGTTGTAGTTAAGAGTTGCCAAACCACGAATGACTTCGTGCGACCAACTCATCATTCATAACTCATAATTCATAACTCCTTCATCCGTAATATTCCACGAAGTTGCGCGGCGTTTCGTAGAGCTTTACGCAATGCAGCCGGGCCTGGGTGATAGCGGGCAGCTCGCGCTCCAGAATTTGCCAGAAAGCAATGGCCAGGTTTTCGGTGCTGGCCAGCTGCCCGGCCATGAAGGGCACGTCAAGGTTGAGGTTTTTGTGGTCGACCTGCTCGGTGATATGCACGCGCAGCAAGTCGGACAGGGCCTTTAAATCGACTACGAAGCCGGTTTCGGGGTCGGACTGGCCCTTCACGGTCACGATGAGGTCGTAGTTGTGGCCGTGCCAGTTGGTATTGGCGCAAGGGCCAAACACCTCGCGGTTGCGCTCATCGCTCCACTTGGGGTTATGCAGCTTGTGGGCGGCGTTGAAATGTTCCTGGCGGCTAACGTATATCATGCTGATTTTAAGCTGTTAGCTAATGGCTGATGGCTGATGGCTGTTAGCTATTCGAGTGGCTTCCTCTACAAGAAGCTGTCAGCTAGCAGCTATAAGCTAATAGCTCAATTATTTCTTCGCAGCAAATATACGAAGAAGGGTACCCCGAACAGGGCCGTGACCAAGCCCACGGGCAGCCCGGCCGGCGGGTAGAGCAGCCGGGCCAGCAGGTCGCAGGCCAACAAAAAGCAGCCGCCCAGCACCGCGCACACCAGCAAATTGAATCGGCCCGTGGTACCTAGCAGCCCCCGCGTGAGGTGCGGAACCAGCAGGCCCACAAAGCCTACTGGCCCGCACAGCGCCACTACGCCCCCCGTGAGGCCGGCCGCCAGCAGCACCAGCAGCCAGCGCCGCCGCGCCACCGGCAGGCCCAGGGCGGCGGCCCGCTCCTCGCCCAGCAGCAGCAGGTTGAGGTCTTTTTGCAGGAAAGCCAGCACCACCAGGCTGATGCACAGCGCCGCCGCCGGGTATGGCAGCACGCTCCAGCCGGCCCGTTCGAAGCTGCCAAAAGCCCAGAATACTATGCTCCGCAAACTACCCTCGGGCGAGGCCATGAACGTGAGCAGGCTGCCCAGCGCCGCCGCCAGCGCCCCCACCGCCACCCCCGCCAGCAGCAGTGGCGCGGGCAAAATCTTACCCCGCCGGGTGCCCAGGGCCACTACCAGCACGGTGGCCCCGAAAGCGCCCGCCAAGGCCGCCACCGGCGGCAGGTACACACCCATGAACGTGAGCGAAGGCACCAAAACGTAGGAAGCAATGGCTCCCAATGAGGCCCCCGAAGCCGTACCCAGCAGGTAAGGGTCGGCCAGCGGGTTGGTAACCAAGGTTTGAAGCAGGTAGCCGCTCATGGCCAGGCTGGCCCCGGCCAGCAGGGCCAGCAGCAGGCGCGGCAGGCGCAGCTGCACCAGCGCGAGCTGGGCGGGGTCGGCGGGGTCGTAGTGCTGTAGGGTATTCAGAATGAAGCCGTAGGATGTGCTGTAGCTGCCCACGCGCAGGCCCAGCACCACCAGCGCCAGCAGGAGCAGCAGGCCACCAGTCAACCAGAAAATTGGGCGACGAACCGGCATCAGTGAGTAGTGAAGACGGGAGGCGGTGGGGGCGCGACAAATTTTCGCAGCTCCAGTACTGCTTCCAGAACGCGGGGACCCGGCCGTTCCAGTAGGTTACCGGTGATTGGGTACACGCGGCGGTTCTGATAGGCTTTGATGCGGCGCAGCTC
>JAYULN010000572.1:0-3480 GCA_043763525.1 Hymenobacter sp. | reverse complement strand
CAGCACGCCGGCCGTGCTCCAGGCCGTGAGCAGCCGGCCGTGGATGGCCCCCACCTGATATTTGCCAAACAGGTCGGACAAGTAGGCCGGAATGGTGGCAAAGCTCCCGCCGTACATGCTGATGATGACGCAGGCCACAATTACGAACAGCGCCAGCTGGGCCCCGTGCCCCAGCGTCGGGATAAGGGCGTAGAGCAGGATGCCCAGCCCGAAATAAATCATGTACGTGGGCTTGCGGCCCATTTTATCCGAAGCCGACGACCAGAAGAAGCGGCCCAGCAAATTGAACAAGCTGAGCAGGCCCACGAAGCCAGCCGCTGCCGCCACCGTTACGCCCCGGCCTGCGCCCATGGCTTTGTCCGAAAACGTTTCCTGAATGAGCGGCGACGCGGTTTCGAGTACCCCGATGCCGGCCGTCACGTTGCAGAGCAGCACCACCCACAGCAGCCAGAACTGCGGCGTTTTGATTGCGTTGTCGGCCGACACGTTGCCGGTGGTTATCAGGGTGCTGTGCTCGGCGTTGGGCACGTAGCCGGCCGGCTTCCAGTCGTCGGCGGGTACCCGAATGGTCCACACCCCAAACTTCATGAAAATGAAGTAAATAATGCCCATCACAATGAATGTGGGGGCCACGCCCTGCGGAGCCGAAGCTTTGAAATGAGCCATGAGTGCCACGGCCAGCGGCGAGGCAATCATGGCCCCACCACCAAAGCCCATGATGGCCATGCCCGTGGCCACCCCACGGCGGTCGGGAAACCACTTAATCAGCGTGCTCACCGGCGAGATATAGCCGATGCCCAGCCCGATGCCGCCCACGAAGCCGTAACCGAAATACACCAGCGCCAGGCTGTGCAAATGCACGCCCAGCGAGGCAATGAGGAAGCCGCCGCCGAAGCACAGCGACGAGGCCAGCATGGCCTTGCGCGGCCCCACGCGCTCGAGCTACTTCCCAAACACGGCGGCCGACAAGCCCAGCAGCACAATGGCAATGGAGAAAATAACGCCCAGCTGGCCCGGAGTCCAGTCGCCGGCGGCGGGGTGGTCCACATCGCCGCTGAGCAAGGCCCCAAGCGGCTTTTTGAACACGCTGAACGCATACGCCTGCCCAATGGCCAGGTGAATGGTCAGGGCTGCCGGCGGAATGAGCCAGCGGTTGTAGCCGGGGCCTGCCACGGTGCGGCTGCGGTCGAGCAGGGATGAGGAAATTTCGGCCATGTAGTAAGTTGAGAGATGAGGTGAAAGAATGGCAATCGGAGCAAACGACTGGCCGGTGGCTTGCCCCAATTAAGAAGGAGCCATTCGGTAGCGAGTGGAAAGGTAATCCGCTTTATTACGGATTGATTATGAGCAAAGTGAAAATTTTGCTAAACAGGTATAGCTAAGAAATAATGAGGAATTAAGAATGGGGAATGAGGAATCAGCAATGGGCTGTTATGTCCGCAATTCCTGATTCCTGATTCCTGATTAAGCAAAGCGTTACTCGTCGCTGCTGAGCTTGCCGCCGGTTACGTGGACCAGACTGCCAGTCATAAACGAGCCGTCCTGGCTGGCGAGCAGCACGTAGGCGGGGGCTAGCTCCTCGGGCTGGCCGGGGCGCTTGAGGGCCACTTCGTGGCCGAACTTGGCAATCTCCTTGCGGGGCATGGTGCCGGGGATGTTGGGGGTCCAGACCGGGCCGGGCACCACGCAGTTCACCCGAATGCCTTTTTCGCCCAAATACAGCGCCAGCGACTTGGTGAGGGCATGAATGCCAGCCTTGCTGCACGCGTAATCCACCAGAATCGGGATGCCCGTGATGCCCACGATGCTGCCCGTATTGATGATGCAATCGTCCTTCTTCAGGTGCGGAATGGCCGCCTGCGCCATCCAGATATAGCCCAGAATATTGGTGTCGAACGTGCGCCGGATTTGTTCCTCCGAAATGTCCTCAAACTTCTCCTGGCTCATCTGAAAGGCGGCGTTATTCACCAGAATGTTCAGGCCGCCCAGCTCGGCGCGGGTGCGGCGCACGGCGTGCTTGCACTGTTCGGGCTCGCGCACATCGGCCTGAATCAGGAGACACTTCCGGCTCTCCTGTTCGACCATCTGCCGGGTTTTTTCAGCATCTTTCACGTTGATGTTGAATACGATGGCCACATCGGCTCCTTCTTTGGCGAAGGCAATGGCCACGGCCCGCCCAATGCCCGAGTCGGCCCCGGTGATGAGGGCTATTTTGCCCAGCAGCTTGCCAGCGGCGCGGTAGTTAGCCAGGTCCGAAGCGGGCTGCATTCGCATGTCGGCCTGTTTGGCCGGGTAAGGCAGCTTTTGGGCGGCGGCCTTCATGTCTTTGGCCGTGGGGCGGCGCTCGGCCTTGACGAGTGTGGCTTTGGTGGCAGTGGTTTTTTTGGTGGACATGGGTCAGCAGAAAGGAGGTGAACTGCTGCTTACGCGAAAAAAGCCTGAATGGTCAACGCTGTCCGGTTGCGGGCCTATAGCCATCGCAGCACTCCTCTTGCCCGGCCGCTACAAGCAAATCAATTGGTTGTGCAAATACTCCTTCACCAATCCGGCGTAGCTTGGCCCGTTGCATCGCCACCCGCTCCGCCATCCTGGCGACCCGGTGGCCTAGCGTGTAAATCCGCTTTTTTGGAAGAAGAATCCCTGAAAATTTGCGATACTGCGCTGCTTATTTCTTGTGGCTTACAAACTTTGCTATTCAACCGACAAAGCTCTAAATCCTTTACCTGTAGAGCTTTGCTAAAATAATTTAAAAAATATATTATTGATTATTAGATGCTTAATTATAAAGCGAGTGTTAATACGATTGATGTGTGTGTTTTAATTTGGAACACTATGAAATTTTGGCGGTGGTTCAAATCAGGGTGAAATCTTAAAATTCGGGCAATTAATAAATTGGTTGAAAACACCGCTAGTGCATCGCAAACGAGGCTTTTCTGCTTAGTAGGGGTCCTCTCAGAAAACGGAATAAATAGCACGTTAAGGAATTTTGCGTCGGTCATCAGTTGCATCTCACGCATGGGAGCCCTGCTGCTTGCAAACAAACCGCACTGCCTAGAAGTCTGCGTCGGCCAGCGAAGGGGCTGCCAGTGGCAGTGGTTTCGTGGCGGCCCGGACTAAGAGCCGGCGGACCGTGGCCAGGTGAAAGTCTGTACTACCCCCCGCTAAACTGTCCAGTTTTTGGGGAGTAGTACACCCGTCGGATAATAATGGTCGCACCGGCTTTTTTCTGCCGGAAAGAGAATGCCCCGACTTGGACGGCCGGGGCATGATAGTCGGTAACGAAAAAGCAGGTGTTGGTTTGCGTGCTTCGGAATGTTCGGTCACTTCAACAGCGGACGAGTTGTACATTTTACTGGTGGCAAGCCTCTCTTGTCTGAACAATGATGGCTGAACAAGTTATCTTAACTGACTTGGCCGGTTTTTTGGAGAATCCATAACCGCTTGTACCAGTCGCTGATTTGTTCACTAAAACGAGGGTAT
>JAYULN010000571.1:0-1347 GCA_043763525.1 Hymenobacter sp. | reverse complement strand
CTCACCCATACCCCAAAGCGCTACCCCACGCGGGTCGACTGCCAGTTTCAGCAGCAGCCCGGCCAGGTGGCGCTCGACCAGCTCCGCGCCGTGGATACAGTGCGGCTGGTGAAGCAGCTGGGCACGTTGGACGAGGCTACCGGCCGCGCCGTGTGTGCGGTGCTGGGGGAGATGTTCGCGTGGTAATTTGCTTTCTAAATCCTGTGAATATGAAAAGAATCGGACTGATGCTGCTGACTTGCCTGCTGCTGGCGTTGCCAACCGTGGCGCAAGCGCCGGAGAAAGCCGCGCCGGATGACTTAGTGGTGACGGCGGAAATAGTGGGGTATGAATTCGTGGCGATTATGAGCCCCAAAGGCAAGCCTGTTCGAGATAGCAAACCCGTTTTGTCACTCAGTGCCAAAATGATGATTCGGAACACAACTAATCACAACCGGCAAATAGTCGTCATGCGCTGTAGTTGGCATTGGGCATGGACTTCGAACGGTGCTTACTCAATCTGTGGGCCAAGTAGTTGTGATGGAAATTTTCCTGAACCCATAATTATTCCAGCAGGCCAAACGGTTGAATTCTATGACAGATTGTGTGCTAACGAGTCACAGGGCTATGCTTCCGATAGCATCAAGTCATTTCAACTGGGGTTTATAGATATTGTGGAAAAGGACTACAAGGCATTTGTTTCCAACGAAAATCTCTTAAAGGAACCAACTGTCTATTGGAGCAACATCTTGAGAGATGATGCCCGTCCAATTGCTCCTGAAGAGGTAAAGCAGAAAGTGAATAGGCGTCAGTACGGATTGCCAGGCGAAGACAGATAGCGTGCTGCTGATGAGCTAAGCTGCCTCCTTCCCCCCCGCCCCAACCGTACCTTCGTACCCCCAGCAACTACCGCCCCGCCGAAACCTTCCGGCCCCGCTGCGCTGTTAGTCAGTTTATGCCCAAGAAAGACGCTTTGCAAGTTTCGGCCCCCGCCGACAACGCCATTGATAACCTCGACCCGCGCGAATTTATCCTCATCAAAAACGCCCGAGTTCACAACCTCAAAAACCTCAGCGTGGCCCTGCCGCGCAACCAGTTCATCGTCATCACGGGTCTTTCGGGCTCGGGCAAATCGAGCCTCGCCTTCGACACGCTTTATGCTGAGGGCCAGCGCATGTACGTGGAAAGCCTGAGCAGCTACGCCCGCCAGTTTTTGGGGCGCATGGACAAGCCCGACGTGGACTACATCCGGGGCATTTCGCCGGCCATTGCCATCGAGCAGAAGGTCAGCATCAAGAACAACCGCTCGACGGTGGGCACCAGCACCGAGATTTACGACTACCTCAAGCTGCTGTTTGCGCGGGTGGG
>JAYULN010000570.1:0-1352 GCA_043763525.1 Hymenobacter sp. | reverse complement strand
CCATCATCAGCGGCATGGCCATTGCCACGCTGGGCGACCGCACCACCACCGACTGGGTGGCCATGACGGAGAACTACGACGTGATTCGCGACCATATTTCGCGCGTTATCCCTGGTTTCGAGCAGTTTAACGAGAAGCTGCGGCAGCCGGGCGGCTTCTACCTGCCCAACGGCCCCCGCGAGCGCAAGTTCACCACGGCCAACGGTAAGGCCAACTTCACCGCCACCACGCTGGAGAAGTACACCATCGAGCCCGACCAGCTTATCATGATGACGGTACGCAGCCACGACCAATTCAACACCACCATCTACGAGTACAACGACCGGTACCGGGGCATCCACAACGAGCGCCGCGTGCTGTTTATGAACCCCGCCGACATGGCCGACCGCGGCCTCAAAGCCAAGGACCTCATCGACATCACCAGCCATTTCGAAGGCGAGGAGCGCACCGTAGAGAAGTTCGTGGCCGTACCCTACGACATCCCGAAAGGCAACGTCTCGGCCTACTTCCCGGAGGCCAACCCGCTGGTACCCATCACGAGCGTGGCCAAGGTGAGCAATACGCCCACCTCGAAATACGTGGTGGTAACGGTGGTGCCCACGGCGGTGAACAACGACAAGCGGATTAAGCAGCGCGAGAACATGCTGGCGTAACCGTCACTGCGAGGATGGAGGACATTCCGCGAATCAAGCGGCGACAAGCCGTCCTGTTCTCAGCGACCAGCCTGCTAATGTAAAAGCCCCGGCGCTACCCAGCGTCTTGTCCTTACCCACATCTTTTCCCGTCTTTGCAACGGTAGCGCAAGGGGACTTTTTCGCCGGCTAACGTCGCCCTACCACCGGTAAAATGACTGGGTAAACGCCCAAAAAAGCCTTCCCGGCCGCATGGTCAGGAAGGTTTTTGAGATGTAGGTAAGGACAAGGCGCTACCCAGCGTCGGGTCTTTCTTTTCCCGATTGTCTGTAAACTTACCGCTTCGTGTAAAAGCATTCTAATAAAACATTTTGTTGTGATAGGAAGATAAATGACTGATGGTTAATTGTTTATTTTGATAGCATCTAACAAAAGTAGTTGTACGGAACTTTCCAGATAAGTGGAAACCTGCTGCAGATTTGTAGCGTACGATACTAAAAAACAAGGGGCCGAACCTTTCGGCCCGACCCCTTGCCGCCTCTTACAAGTAGTGAATGGCTGCCGAAAGGGCACCACTACCTACCGCAAGTCCGATAAGCCACTCCACTAGCTCATCGGACAGCTGGAGGTCAAGTCGCAACTTGGCCCCCGGTTTTACACGCTTGTTTCTCATCTTCAGGGAGAATTAGGTGCTCAACCACCTTCTTCTTTTAAGCCCCG
>JAYULN010000569.1:0-38923 GCA_043763525.1 Hymenobacter sp. | reverse complement strand
AGGGCTGGCAAATGCAGCGTTTTCTGGCGGGTAGCGCCACGGGGGTACCGCCTGCAGAGTACCGAACCAACACTCAGTATTTTAATACGCAGTGGCTTGAGGTGGTCGGATAAATCTGGACAGAATAGGGTCTTAACTTTCGATTGTCATGAAAGACAGCCCCCCACCTGTTAAACGTCGGCGTTATGACGCCGCCTTCCGCGTCGAGGCCCTGCGCCTGGCGGGCGAGAGCCGTTCCACCCAGGCGGCCGCCCGCGCCCTCAACATCAGTCCCAAACTGCTCTATAAGTGGCAGAAAGAAGCCCTCACGCCCGTCGCAGCGGCTCGCGGGGCCGATTTGGACCCAGCCACGGCGGCTGAGTTGCGTCAGCTGCGGGCCTTGGCCCGGCGGCAGGCACAGGAACTGGATATTTTAAAAAAAGCCATCGCCATCTTCTCACAGACACCGGACCAATGAGCCGCTACCGCTTCATCGACGGGCAGCGGGCCACGCACCCCGTGCGCCTGCTCTGCCAGTTGCTTCGCGTACCGGCCAGCGGGTACTACGCGTGGCAACACGCGCAACAACAAAGTGTAGCACCAGGCGAGCCCGCCTGGGAAACGGCGCTGGTGAAGGTATTCGGCCACCACAAACGCCGCTACGGCACGCGCCGGCTCCAGGTCGCCTTGCGCCGAAAAGGCCATCGCATCGGCCGTCACCGCCTGCGCGGGGCCATGCGCCGGCGGGGCCTGCGCGCGCTGCAACCCAAGGCCTTTACGCCGCGCACCACCGATTCCACCCACGGGCTGCGCTGCGCGCCGAACCGGCTGCTGGACCAGCCCAAGCCGACCCAAGCGAACCGGGTCTGGGTCAGCGACATCACGTATTTGCCGCTGGCGAACGGCGAGTGGGCCTATCTCTGCGCGTTCCAGGACGTGGCCAGCAAGCAGGTAGTCGGCTGGCAAGTCGGGGCCACGATGCCGGAAGAACTGGTCACCAGGGCCTTGCAACGCGCTTTTTGGGCCCAGCTGCCCACGCCGGGCCTGCTCGTGCACTCGGACCGCGGCGGGCAGTACTGTGGCAATGCGTACCGAAAGCTACTGCACGACCATGGGGCCGTGCGCTCGCAGAGCCGCCGCGGCGACTGCTACGACAACGCGCAGGCCGAAAGTCTGTGGTCCCGCCTCAAAACCGAGGTGCTCGAACTACGCGAGCGGCCTGTTTTCGCCGACCTGGCCGACGCGCAGGCCAGCGTCGCCGACTATTTTGACTACTACAACCACGAGCGCCTGCACTCCAGCATCGACTATCAAACGCCCTATCACACTCATCAACAGCTTCTTCAAAATAACGCCCTAAACTGTCCAGCGTAACTGGACCACCTCATTCTGGCAGAATTTCTCCCTAGGGATTGAGGAAGGTACGACGTAGCAGGTCAGCATGCAGACCGCAAACGCCCAATAGCTTTCGCAGCTTGGCGTAGCGCTTGGCTTCATCAAAGGGAATGGCCCGGCAGTCAGCCATACTCGTAACTCGGTCCTGTTCGTGGGCGCCCTAAAAGCGTTGGCCGTACGCGCTCCTTTCAATGAACGGAGCGTGTTCACGGACCTACCATATAATTGAATAATTATTGATACATAACTACATTTTAATTAAAAATGGTGCATTGCTAATGCCATATTTCTTATCATTGATTACCAGCATATTGAATAGCTTTTCCTTGCTGGTGCTTGATTAATATGAAAAAAGCTTGAATATTTACATGTACATAACCATCCTTTAGCTGGCCAGAGGGTACTGTTACTCGACTTGTGTTTCCACCACAAGTCGGACTGCTCAATAACTAACCGGCTGCCGGCTTCTCTCAGAATCACTGAGTTATTAAGGTTAACCAGTTTTCGCGCGCCCTAGGCCAGCCTCTGGTAAAGTGCCATTTCTACCTATTGGTCCGCTAAGTTCTCTTTCCCTCAGCCCGTCGGATATCTTTTTTATTCCCGTCTTGCATTTGCACGGAGGAACCGGTTGTAATTATTGTCCTGGTGTAACCTTAGAGTTATGCTAACTTTCTACTCTGCTTTTCCGACAAGCGTACTAACTGACACTACCATGCTTAAAATGCCACACCGAAATTCAAGTGTTTTTTCAACGTGCAAACAAGCTATCAAGCCACGTTTCTTTCAACCTGTTTTGGTTATATGGTTAATAAGTTTCTACGTAACTTCTATTAAGGCCCAAATACCCCAGCAACCAATCGGAGTCTTAACGCCCAACGCTGCTAATTCTCAACTGTTTGGCGATGTGCCAGTATCGTTATACACTGGAACAGCAAATATAGACGTTCCAATATATAACCTTAAAGAAGGGCCTATTACTGTGCCGATGTCGCTGAACTATCACGCGTCCGGTTTTCAGCCCGACCAGCATCCGGGTTGGGTAGGGTTGGGGTGGAATCTCAATGTGGGGGGAAGAATTAATCGTACCATCCGAGATTTGCCGGATGAGTATGATGACCCTACGACGGGTGGGTATGCTTTACAAAGAGGCTACTACTTTACTCATAATTATTTGGATGTAAGCGATTGGGATTCCAATACTCGTATCCGGGCTTTATGCAGTGAACAAGACCGGGGAATACCAAAGTATTTGGGGGATTCTGAACCTGATGAGTTTAGCTTCAACTTCATGGGCTACAGCGGCAAATTTTATTTGGACCACAAAGGTGCCTGGCAAGTCCAAAGCGATAAGCCCCTGAAGGTAACACTGCTTAATCCAAGTGCCCCGTTCGTATCTGTGCCTATATCACGCCCAGGCGCTTCTCTCAACGGACCGTATCCAAAAGCATACGGTGGTTTTTCGGTAATAACAGAAGACGGTACCCAATACATTTTTGGGGGTACCGCATCTTCCGTCGAATACAGTATTCCGTTTTATGACCAACAAGTAGCCCCTTGGTTCGCAGACTCTTGGGTATTGACTAGAATTATCGCACCAGATGGCCACGAAGTCACCTTTAGCTATGCGCGAGAAACCACTTTCATCAATCAGATGTACGTAGCCTTTGACCAGGCTACAAGCAATAACCGTGCTAACGATGGTACTTTTTTAGGCACGTTTAGCTGTTCAAATTTTGGCAGTCCCCTTGGAACTGTACCTGAGGCCTATTACAGAGGCAAACTGCTCTCCCCAGTATACCTTACCAATATTCAAGGGTCCAATACGAATGTCACGTTTTCTCGGGGTAATACAACAGAGCTAACCTATAGCATACCTGTATATGATTACTATTATAATCATATATGGACTAAGCAATATAACTTCCTGCCCTATTTAGAAGATTATTTTACCGGCCCAACGTATCGCGGGAATCCAGCTGCTGTCTTGCAGAAATTGCAATGGAAGCAGCTAAACCAGTTAACTGTAAACCAGCAAAACGCGCTGCAAAAAAGTTTCGTCTTTAGTTATAGCAGCAATGACTTAGAACGACTGACTTTGCAAAAAATACAGGAATTTGGTAGTACCGGAAGCTCTAAGCCCGCTTTCAAGTTTACTTATTACGATTATAGTTACACATATAACGGAACCGTACTGAACCGTCAAGCACAATACTTATCGAGTCGGACTGACCATTGGGGTTTCTTCAATGATGTCTATGCCCCATTTGACAATCGCACGAGCTACTATAGCTTCCGCGAACCCAGTGCTACTCCAGCAGTATACCTAAGTGGGATGCTAAAGCAGATTACATATCCGACCGGCGGAACAACAGAGTTCCTCTATGAACCCCACAGCTACAGCAAGCAAGTTGCTTTGAACCGTCAGGCACCTGCCAATCCTTCAACCAACAAACAGGCTGGAGGTGTTCGAATCAAAAAAATCACAAGCTTCAGTCTCAGCGACCCCACTAATAAGCTAGAGAAAGAATATTTCTATGTGAGTGGTTATACTGCCGCTGCCAGTTCTACCGCCGTGAATGGATTGACTTCGACGGGTGTACTCGGTGGACAGGTACAGTATGAATTTTTGTACACCCTGAAAAGCTTCACAGATAATAGTACCGTTACAAACAATGTCTTTTCGTCGCAATCAGTTCTGCCATCAAGCATGAACAGCCATGGAAGCCATGTTGGTTACAGTCAGGTAGTAGAAAAACGTAGTGACAACAGTTATACCAAGTATTCATTTAGCAACTTCGATACAGAGGCTGGCCACCCTGACGAGCAAGGGAACGTGCTACAGCCTACACGCACCGCCTATGAACCATTCTCAATGTGTGAGCAGGAGCGGGGTAACCTGACGAAGGAGGAAATGTATTCAGCGGCGGACAAATGTGTGAAACGTCGTCAAACTGATTACATAGCATTCCAGAAAGGGACCGCTGGTTCATTCGTACGCGCAGTTAAAGTGCGGTTGACAGGCATTTGTGGTGGTTCACAGCAATCGCTGGAGGAAGGTACCGCCTACCGCCTTTACACTTATGCTAGCTTACCCTCTCAGCAATCCGAAACGGTCTATGACAGCAATGGAGAAAGTCCTCACACTACCACAACCAGCTACACTTACGATTCCTCCAAACTAATCGCAAGCAGTACCACCACCGACAGCAAAGGCAAGTCACTGGTTGTATCGTATACCTACCCGTTCAACATCGTCTATCCCAACGCGTCATCCTCCCCGCCAACTGACGCAGAGGCGAGTGCTATTTATGCTATGGCCTCACAGAACATGCTGAATTACCCCATTGAGACTATTACGACACGGAATGGGCAAATCAGTGCGGCGCAAGTGCAAACGTATAAATGGGGTGGTGCAGGAAATGCGTATATTCTGCCATATAAGTCTTACAACCTAGAAAGCGGACAACTGCTGACCAATTCGCAGTATACGCATGTGGCTTATAGCGCCGGCAGTAGCGGCCCTTTTGTAGTGGGAGGAAGTAATGCACAAATGCGCTTGAAAACTACTTGGATGCAGTACGACAGCCAGAGTAACCCAATCGGTTTACTAAAGGATGGCGGCTTGACCAGCAGCTATCTCTGGGACTACAACAAAACACTGCTGGTTGCCAAAGTGGACAATGCGGCTCCTAATCAAATTGCCTATACTGGCTTTGAGGCCGATGGGCCCAGCTACAGCATCAGCGGCACTTTTCAGTCTGCAGGGCCGTACGGCTGGGACTACAATCCAAAGCTTGGACAATTGGATGCAAGCGGCAACCCCATCAATCTGCAAAGAAGTGGCGGCGCGACGGGAAAAGGATTTTATATTTTGGCTGGTAATTGGAGTGTTAACCGGGCTAACTTGGCTCCGGGCGACTACGAATTGAGTTTCTGGGCTCAAGCAGGACTAGGTAGTGTCAGTGTTTGGACCGATAACGCCAGTCAAATCATAAGCCAGACAGACGAGCGGACAGATCCACTGGGGTTCCATTTGCTGCGTTATCGCATACGTGTGACACAAGGAAGCATCGTAAACCCCACTGGTAGTGTCGCATTCGATGCACCTGGTCAGCGAATCGCAGTGGATGATGTTCGACTATATCCCGTCGGTGCATTGATGACAACTTATACCCACGCCCCAGGTATTGGCCTTACCAGTACATCCGATGCCAACAGTCGCTCCATCCACTACGAATACGATGAATTGAACCGGCTCAGTTTATTACGCGACCACGACCGCAACGTTCTCAAGCAGTATCAATATTATTATCGAACCCGGTAGCATCAGAATTACAGCAAGGTCAGATAGTCCACATTTTACCCGTCTTCTCCATGTCATTCCTTGCTACTCTCCAATCTCCCGCAAATCTTGTGCGAAAATCGAAAGGCCATGCGGGTTGGTTTGGCCGAAATCTAGTTGTTTTGACCGTTTTATTCGTCCACGGAATAGCGGCATTAGGTCAAAATAATTACCATATCTACGGTCCTAATGGCCCCACTCTTGTTGGCGAAACGAAGACATATACCTATAATGGATACAACTCCGCCTATTATAGCCCGTCTTGGTCTTGGCAAGTTACAAATGGCACCATTGTACAAAGCGGTTCCTCGCCTACTTCAACGAGTGTAACTGTTCAATGGAACACGTCGGGTACCGGGCGGGTTTGGTATCAAATTCAACAAAATGTCTACCCGTATAATATTGTTGAAGATGGAAATTTAACGGTTACTGTTTCCTGTCCGTCTCCTTCTACTGCTAATGTGGGAACCAGCATGAATAACCTGCGTGACTTGGGAACGTTGGTTGATTGCGGCGGAACGCAGGGAGTTCCCACTTCCATCGGACCGTGCAACGAGGTTTGCTATCAAAACGGCTACCGAGCGTTTTATCTGCGCTTTAGCTTGTCTATCCCAAGCACGGTTGCCCTCAATACTTGCTATTCCAACTACGATACCTACTTGTTCTTAAGTAGTTCACTGTATGGTTCAAATTATTCAAACGATGATGCACCTCTTACCAGTTGTAATCCGAATGCGTCCTTTTTAAGTGTTGACCTACCAGCGGGGACGTACTACGTCATTTTGGCAAGTAAAGCCGCGTCTGTTGGAAGCACCACTGCGAATCCTGGAAATGCCATCCTTTCCATTACGACTACGCCATTGCCCCCGGTTATTAGCCTTGTGGACCCGCCTGTGGGGGGAGCCCAATGGGGATACCAGTACACGCTCGGCGATGCGGTAGGAGCCAAGATAACAGTTAGTGGAGCGACTACTTATACATGGACCCCTTCAAGTACTATCACGTACGTTCCAGTATCTGGTCAGGGAAACACTACAACTACCTATGCCGCCGCACCAAACACTACAACTACCTACACAGTGGTGGGTACGCGGTGTGGATTGAGTTCCGCACCGCTCCAAGTGCAGGTACAGGTAAATCAAGGGAATTTTATCACCACTCGAACGGCTCAAATAGCGGGGTTGGCAACGGCCGCCGATATGCTGGGCCGCGTACCAAAAGACGTGGCAGTCAGTACCACTTACATGGATGGCCTGGGACGGCCGATTCAACAGGTGCAGCGAGCGGGCAGTCCAACCCAACTTGATTTAGTACAGCCGATTACTTACGACCTGGTGGGCAGAACGGCAACGTCGTACCTGCCCTATACGCAGGACTTGGATGATGGGGGGTATAAAATGAATGCCCTAGCCCAACAGGCCGCATTTTACCAGCCAAATGCTACCCTGACCCGGGTGGCAAAAGATGCCAACCCGTGGTCCAAGACCAGCTACGAAGCCTCGCCGTTGAACCGGGTGCAGGAGCAGGGGGCACCCGGAGCTGCCTGGCAGCCGGGCACTGGCCATGCCGTTAAGTTTAACCAGCGAGCGAATACTGCCGCCGATGCCGTCCGCCAATGGAATTTTGATTCGGGCAGTGGGACGTATAGTTCTCCGGGGGTGTATGCCACCGGTACCCTTTCTGTAGTGGAGACGCGGGACGAACAAGACCAACTGGTGAGCGAGTTCAAGGATTTACTGGGGCATGTCGTGCTCAGAAAAGTTACCGTGGCCCAGCGGTATGCGCCCGCGACCAATTTGTTGACGTATTACGTGTACGACGACTTGGATAACTTGCGTCTCGTTATCCAACCCGAAGGCTACAATTATCTCGTTGAGGTGAACAGCTGGACCCTGTGGGCAGACTTCCTCCACAACTGGTGCTTTGTCTACGCATACGACGGACGTCATCGAATCCTTAGCAAACAGACCCCGGGCACTGACCCCGTCTTGTTGATCTATAATCAGCGCGACCAAGTAGTGCTCACGCAGGACGGCAACCAGCGGTACATTAACCAGCAGACCAGTAACGAATGGGCGTTTACGAAGTACGATGCCCTCGGCCGTCCGGTCCTGGGAGGCACGGTTTCGTTTCCTTCTAATAAGACCCAGGCAGACCTGCAGACTGACGTGGATGCCGACGCAACGGCTGGAGCCTCGCTGTGGGAAAGCCTGAACGGCTCATCCGTCGGCTACACGCTGAATGACGCGTACCCTCGGGGTTTGACGGAGAATGCCAACCTGCTGACGATTACGTATTACGACCAATACGGCTACGGAAAGTTGCAGGACTCGCGCCTGTCGCCCACAGTGGCTACCAAAACCGATGGGGTCCGGGGCTTGCCAACCGGCAGTTGCGAACGGCAGGTCAGCGTGGCTGGAATGATAGTCAACGGGACTCCATCGCCTTGGCTGGTGACAGCAAATTTTTACGATGACCGGTCGCGCCTGGTCCAAAAGGTTAGCCTGAACCACCTGGGCGGGGTGGATAACCTCGTGAACACGTATGATTTTACGCGGCTCCAGAACTCGCTGCTCACGCACACCAACGGCACGAATATGCCGTACACCGTCCGGAACGAGTTTACCTACGACCATGCCGGACGACCAAAGCGCACCTTCCAGGAAACGGGGGGACAAGCAAAAATATTGCTCGTGGAAAACACCTACAACGAGGTGGGTCAGCTCATCGACAAGCGGCTGCACAACCCGAGCGTGAATCCCGACCCGCCCTACACAGCGGGCACCGGTTTTTTGCAGAAAATCGATTTTCGCTACAACATCCGGGGCTGGTTGACCAATATCAACGACCGGGACTTGACCGATGGCAAAAATGTGGAAGGGCAAGTCGCCGACCCCGATGACCTGACGGCGGACCACGACTTGTTTGGGATGGACATTTGCTATAACGACCGGCTGCACCAAGGCCAAGGGCAGTTCAACGGCAATATCGCCGAAGTGCTGTGGAAAACGCGCACGCCGAATACGCTGGGCACCGACCCAACCAATATTTTGCGCGATTACGCCTATTCGTATGACGGGGCCAGCCGTCTGCGGGGAGCCGATTACACTACCTACGAAAACTACACCTTCGGTAAAACTACGACCGACTTCACGGCGTCAAATATTGGCTACGACGGCAACGGCAACATCACCTCGATGATGCGCCAAGGCAACATCAACGGGCCAGCGACGGCTGGAAGCGGCCCCCTCGACGACTTGCGCTATACCTATAGTCGGCTGGGGGGCAATCAGTTGCAGAGCGTTGTGGACCTTGCCGCGTCCCACGCGGCCACCCACGATTTTCAAGGGGGCGGTTCCCAGATTTATACGTACGATAAAAACGGAAATCTGCTCAACGACCCGAACCGTCTCGTCTCGGTCACAGGCTACAACCTGTTGAATCAGCCCACGGTCGTCAACAAGTTCTATGGCACCCGGATTGAGTATACGTACTCGTCGACGGGCACCAAATTGCAGCAACGCACCTACGGCATGGGGAACTTGCTGAAGACAACGGACTACGTCGGCCCTTTTGTTTACGAAACGCCCACATCCCAGACCACCCCTAGGGTGCCTGCGTTCGTGCAGACCAGCGAAGGGCGGGTCCTCTTTACGCCGGGCCAGGGCACAACGGCCCCCAGCTTCGGCTGGAAGTACGAGTACTTTATCAAAGACCATTTGGGCAACGTCCGCTATGCGTTCCGTGAGCCGAATGGCACGACGGCTCAACGGACCGCCTCGGCGGGCATGGAGCCGGTGAATGCGGCGCAGGAAGAACGCGATTTCCAGCACGTGGGCGAAACCCGCTTTCGGGATGCTTTGCATGCACGTACCGGCGATTACGTAGCGAAGCTGAATGCCCGCGAAGGGCGAGCGCAGGGCCCGACGCTCACCCTGGCTGTTACCGCTGGCGACAGCGTGACGGCTGAAGTGTACGGGCGCTACGACCGCGGCCAGTTGACGCCCGGGGCCTTCCGCACGGGGGCGCTCGTAGCCGGAGCCGTGGTTGGCAGCGTACCGGCTACTGGGGCTGCCGACCAGAACACGCCCCTGGCCAGTCGTCGCAAGTTTCTGCCTTACGTGGGAGTTAGCCTAGCTATTATTCCGCAGCTCTTGGGCCTGCGCCGGGCCCAGGTCCCGCAGGCATATCTGCGTTACGAGTTGTTCAACCGCGATAGTCAGTTGGTTGCTACGCGCACCAGTGCATTAACCCGGTCGGCAACCGATTCCTGGCAGCGCCTGACTGCTGGTCTTAAAGCCGATAGCGCGGGTTATGTGCGCGTGAGCCTGGTCAACCAAAGTGCCCTGCCGGCCTATTTTGATGATATGGCATTATCGCGGCCCGTAGAGCCATACAAATACCAGGAAAACCACTACGACCCTTTTGGGCTCAATCTGGTGGGCATCGAACACGACGGAGACCCGAACGGCCGGTTCCAGTACAATGGCAAGGAGAAGCAGACGGACTTTAATCTCAACTGGCTGGACTACGGAGCCCGCATGTACGATGCGCAACTGGGGCGGTGGAACTCGGTGGACCCACTGGCTGATAAGATGAGGCGGCATAGTGCATATAACTATGCTTTTAATAATCCTATTCGGTTTATTGACCCAGATGGCATGGAACCATTTGACAATTATGTATTTAACGAGAAAGGTAATTATATTAGAACCGATAAGAATAATAAACCTGATGCTTTGGTAATCGAAAACTCTAAAACGTGTCAGCAACAGAGTTACCAATTTAATGACCCAGTGGCTGATGTACAAGCTATTAAAAACGGAATTCAAGGAAATAGTGGCATAACCCAGGCTGAGGTTCTAACTGACAGTAAGGTTGAAAAGATGATAGATGAAAGCGGCGTGAAATCCAGTGAAGCAAGAAATTCACCTCTTCTCTACGCTTGGAGAGAAGGAGCTAACAAAATGGATTATGGCGCTACCGGAATTGGGGCACATGATTTAAATGCTAAGACCTTTTATTTAAGGGAGGGAGTAGCTTACAATGTCGGTGACATTGGAAATTATTTATTCGGCAGAGGAGCAGCTGAATTAGGGATTTCAGTGGGCGTAGCACAAACAGGCGGTCAGGTTAATAATATGCTCTTTGGCAGAGTTCAAAAAACACCTATATACACCTTTGGGCCCGGTACTAATGGCCCGCCAGCCTTTTTTGACTCTCCAGGTGACCAGAGAGCGATATATAATGGGCATACTAACTCGCCAGCCGGTACTGAAATGCTTCGCCAGTCCCAGAGGACACAGAAGATGAACGATATGTATGGGCCTAAATTCTAAGCCAATGAAAAGACTGCCTACTTACAGCGCATCGCTAATAATCTTATTTTGCAGTTGCTCCACTAAGCAACAGGATGAAAGACTATGCGAAAATCAAGTCTATTTAACGACAACACTAACTCATTCCTTTCTCGCAAAGAATCGGGGTCATGGATTGATAATATTCAGAACATACAAGGGCAATAAAACAAATCAGTATGTAATTGATGTAAAAGAGGAAGTTTACACGCTTAATAATGACAGCATTGAATATTTGCAAACTATTCCGCTGTTAAAGAAAAACCCATCTGCCTATGTAAGGCAATTAGATAGTAAGCTTAATTCAATAGGAATTAGGGAATATGATGGCGAGCCCGATGGTTTAGGCACATTGCTTAAATTATATATGAGTAGCGGAAACGTGATTTTCAAAGCTGAAAGTGTTGAAAAGATTACTTACCCAGAAACATTGAAGGTTTTGAAAGAATCTAAAAAAATATGTGGAGACTGGTATATCTCTCCTGAATAAGTGGTGAATATATGAAAAACACTCCTTTATGGTTACTGTTATTATTGTTGCCATCATTATTATCGCAGGCCCAATGCCTCCCAGCAGTTATCTGTGTTTCCGGTTCGGCTTCACCAGCCAATACCCAATTCGGTATGGGCATTTATCGGGTTCAACTAGCCAACCTAGATACAGTAACCAATGGCAGCGTCGACGGCTACCGCGACTACAGTTGCCAACGCAGGGTTAATGTTCTGCAAAGCTCTACCTACACCTTGCGCGTGCAAACCGGAATCTCTGCCGCCGAAAATGTGGTGGCATGGCTGGACTATAATAATGACGGAACATTTGCCACTAATGAGCGCATTCTGTATTCCCTCAATGCCCTCACTCATAGCGGTAGCTTCACCGTACCAGTCACGTCAATTTTAAACCAGCCCTTGCGGTTGCGCATCGCTGCTGACTATGTGAATAGCCCAATTCCCACGGCTTGTTCGACTCCTCAATACTCCCAAACTGAAGACTACCAGGTGCGCATTACAGCCGGTAATGCGGCCCCGGTGGCGCACTTCGCGGCGGCTGATTCCATTACATGCTCCGGCGTGGTCGCCTTTCGGGACAACTCCTTCAATACGCCAGCAGCGTGGCGCTGGCAATTCGGCGACGGCACGACCAGTACGCAGCAGCACCCGACCCATACCTATGCAGCAGCCGGCACCTATGCCGTGTCATTGCGCGTGTGCAATCCCGGCGGCTGCGACTCGCTTACCCGCGCCGCCTACGTACGGGTACGAACCGATGGACCGCGCGCCAGTAATTGCCAACCGGCCACGGTGGCCTACTGTTGCCAGTTTGGGCTTACCCGTGTGCGCTTAGCGGGCGTGGACCATGCTTCGGCCGATGGGCAAGCCGGCTACGAGGATTTTAGCTGTGCCCAGCGCGCCACGCTCACGGCCGACCAGCCCGATACGCTACGGCTCACCACGGGTCCCGGTGCCCACGACGTGCGCGTATACCTGGATTTGAATGACGACGGCCAGTTTTCCGGGTCAGCCGAGTTGCTTTACCAGGGCCTGTCGGTGCACAGCCCGGTGGTGCCGCTCACGATTCCTTCGTCCGTAGCGTCGGTTTACAACAAAGCCCTGCGCCTGCGCATCGTGGCCGACTTTGCCGGCAGTAGTGCTACCGGACCCTGCGGCCCCGTGCAGTCTGGCCAGGCCGAAGACTATTCCCTCATCATTTTGACGAACGCTGCTCCCCCCGCTTCGGCCTTTACGGTGCGCTACGAGCGCCTGTGCGATTCCGTGCGGGTGGCGTTTGCCAATCAATCTGCCGGCGGGGCGACCAGCTACCGCTGGAACTTTGGCGATGGCACGAGTTCTACGGCCGCGGTGCCGCCTGCTCACCTCTACCTGACGGCGGGGGTATACGAAGTGCAGCTCATCGCGCAGAACGCTTTTGGGCGCGACACGGCCCGGCAGCGGGTGGCCGTGGCCACCGCTTGTCCCAGCTACTGCACCGCCGGGGGGGGCAGCAGCAGCGCCGGCCCGGCCTACTTCACGCGCTTTCAATTCGCCAACCTGGATAACACGGACTTTCGAGGTCCTGGAGTAGGCTACCGCGATTTTACGGCCCGTTACGCGACGGTGCAATCCGACCAGACCTATACTGTGCGGACTGAGTCATTGCCATGGACCTTCGCGGGCTCCGGCCCGTGGGTGGCCGTGGAGGTCTGGATTGATTACAACCAGGACGGCGAATTTGGCCCCTCCGAGCAATTTAGCTCGCAGCCCCAGTTTAGTCCCCAGGTGTTGAGCGTTACCATTCCCGCCGCAGCCAAGGCCGGGGCCACCCGGTTGCGGGCCATCATTCACGGCGTCACGAGTTTTGTGCCCACCAGCTCATGCACCCCGGGGTTTATAAATGCCGCCGTGGAGGACTACACAGTGGTAATTATGCCGCCCCCTGTCGCCCCCACGGCGGATTTTGCGGCCGACCAACCGGCCAGCTGCAACCCGGTGGTGCAGTTCCGGGACCAAAGTGTGGCCGCCCCCAATCGGTGGCAGTGGTCGTTTGGCGACGGCGGCACGTCCACCCTACAACACCCCCTACACACCTACGCCGCACCGGGCACTTACACAGTGGCCCTGCAAGCCAGCAACCAATATGGTACCAACACGGCCACCCGTTCCGGTTACGTATCCGTCAGCACCTCAACGACCGGCCCTCGGCCGGTATCCTGCCTGCCTTCCCCAACGGCGGGTACTACGGGGGCGGGACACGGCATGGGCACCTTGGAAATTGGGCCGGTTTTCGCCTATCATCAACCCGCGAATTCGGTCGGCTACCGGGACGAGACTTGCACGCAGGCCGCCATTGCGCTGACGGCAGGGGCCAGCGCCGCCTTCTATTTTGCCGACTCCAACTACAGCGGGACCTCTTGCTTTGTGTGGCTCGATGCGAACGATAACGGCCTGTTCGAAGCCCCGCAAGAATTATTGTTTAATTCGTTGGCCACCGGATTTATCGGGGGCACGTTTCGCGGCACCATCACGGTGCCCGCGACTACGCTGCTCAACCAACCCCTACGATTGCGCGTCGCTTGTTGGGGTATGCCCTTCAACACCCGGCTCACGACGGTTCCCGACCCGTGCCGCCGCCAGGAAGAACTGGGGCAAGTGCGGGATTTCACCGTTCGGGTGTCGTCGCCGTTGAGCGCGGTGCCGGCCGGGGCCGTGCTCAATAGTTGGTTATTGGCTCCCAACCCGTCTACTGGACTCGTCCGGGTGCAAGGGAGCTTCACCGGCCCAACGGCTGTCGTGATATGCGACGTAGTGGGTCGGTGCGTGTACCAAGCGTCTATGCGCCCATCGGCTGATGGAACGCTTAACCTGGATTTAACAGCTTTGCTAAAAGGGGTGTACCTCGTGCGGCTCAACAATACTGGGCAAGTATCCCAACTCTTGTTAGAATGATTTTTGGCCAAAAATCAAAACCCTCGTTTGACTGAACAAGTCGGCGGCTATGCTGAACGACCGCAAATGTCAGTCAAAACGGACGGAATCGGTTCAGAAAACTTGTTCAGCAATCAAAGTGCAAACAAGGTTGCCTTCGCGACGATAAACCTGTACTTGTACCATGAATATCGGCTACGCCTGCGTCTCGACCCGCGACCAGAATCTGGAACTACAACTCGAAGCCTTAAATAAGGCTGGGTGTGAAACCATTTGCTAGGAGAAAGCATCCGGGGCCGCGAAAGCGTGCCCCGAGTTGGACCGTATGTTGGCCGGTCTGCGTCCCGGCGACACCGTTTATATCTACAAACTCGACCGGCTGGGCCGTTCCCTCAAGCATTTGCTGGACATGGTGGCGGAGTTGGAGTTCCGGGGCGTGGGCCTGGTTTCACTCACTGATGCCATCAACATCACCTCGGCCCAGTGCCGACTCGTGTTTAACCTGTTCGCCTCGCTGGCTGAATTTGAGCGGGAACTGGTTCGCGAGCGCACCTATGCCGGACTGGCTGCGGCGCGGGCGCGGGGCCGGGTGGGTGGCAGCCGGCGGGGGCTATCGGAAGAGGCCGTGCGCACGTCCATCGTAGCCGAGACGCTCTACCGCGAGCAAAAACTTGGAGTGAATGAGATTGCCCAGCGTCTGCACATCTCCAAGGTTACGCTCTACAAATACCTGTGCCACCGGGGTGTCGTCATTCATAGTCATCGGCAAGCCGCAGCCAGCAAGCCGACTGATTGAGTTTTGCACCAAACTTTCGGCCGACCCCACAAATACCTGCGTCATCGGGGCGTAGTCATTCACAGCCACTGGAAAGCCGTAGTGGGCAAGCCGACCGGCTAAGTTTTGTGCCAACCTTCGGCCGACCCCATTGCTAATCCAAACGCGATTTTTGGACCAAGCTTTTAAGATAGGCGTACGTTGGTCGCAACCCATTGCCAAACCACGCAAAGCCGCGCAGCGGCGACACTTCCGTGGGGGAAAGCATCGCCGCTGCGCGGCGGGTCAAGGGCGTAATGTGTTTTGCTACAGTGCGCTGGCCTTGCTCAGGCACACCATGTCCACGGCGGCCAGGTTGCGGCGGGGGGCGGCGCTGGCCGGCTCGTCTACCAGGGCCAGCAGCGCGATGCTTACGCCCGGCACGCCGCAGAGCGAGCGCTGCTCGCGCCCCCGGTAAAATTCGGTGGGCAGCTCCTGTCCGAGCCAGTTTTGGGTTTGGCCCAGCCAGAACTGGTAGCCCTGCTGGTAAGCTGGGTTATGACTCAGCAAGAAAAGCTGGTGGTAGAGGTAGGCCACGCCGGCGGTGCCCTGGCAGAACTGCGAGCTGCTTAAGCCGGTTGTTTTCGGCTCGGTGCGCAGCAAGGTGTTCAGGCCCACGAGCTCCGCGATTTTGGCCAGCTCGGCATCGTCGCCCAATAGTTGCTGGGCCTTGTAGAGTACCAGCGAAACGCCCAAATCGACCCCGTGGCCCCAGCTCAGGTTGTTGGAATACACCGGGGCCTGCCAGCGGTGGTCCACCGAATCGGGAAAAATGGAATAGCGCCCGGCCAGGAAATCCGCTTCCCGCTTGGTGTGCAGCAGCGCCGTAATGCCATTGCGGACGATATCGAGAATAATAGCCGGCTTAATTCCGGTATTATAAATGTCAATTAACACCAACAGCTCGCCCACCAAACCATTGGCCAGCCCCAGCTGAATGGTGCCGCCGGCCTGCGTTTGGGCAAGGCTTTGCCGGGTAATGCCATACGCCATGGCCACCACCTCGTGCAGGTAGTGGGCCACGGCTGCGTCCGGCAGCCGCTCCAGAAAATACCGCATAATGTGCAGCAATGGGCCCCAGTTGGGGCTTGCGGTGGTGCGGATAAGCCGGTTGGCTTCTTCGAGCAGGCAACGGTCGAGCCGGGCGAAGAGGTTGGTGTCGTAGTGCCACAGCGGTTTGCACTGCTTGTCCAGCCAGGCCAGGGCGCAAAAATTCGTGTGCTTTGGGTTAAAATCAGCGCTGGTCAGCTGGGCCTCAATTTCGGCCAGCTGCTGATTAAATAAGTGTTTGGCCTGCTGGTTGTAAGTGGCCTCGCCGGTTTGCTGGTACAGCGAATAATAATAAACGGCCAGCCCGCTTAAATTATAAGCCGGAAAAGCCGTGGGGCTTTCGATAATAGCGTGGATGGCTTCCCAATTTGTCATCGAATTATTATTTACGAATAGCCCGCGTCGTGTCTCCATATCGGGGTAGTTGCCGGAACCCCGCTCACCCGGATTTGCTAATTATTTCCCTCGCTATTTTTTAGCTACCCGTTGGTGACGGCCTAAGCCAAAATGGCCGCACAACCAATCAGTTGTGGCACCATTCGGGCTTAGGCCGTCGCAAGCCGGCGGGCTAAGCTTCCCATCAACAGGCTGCGGCTGCCGAAGCGCGCGCGAATGTTGGGGGCGGGGGGTGGGGGCCGCTGGCCGGGCCCGAGCCCGGCCGCGGTGCTCTACATAAACGACGACCAGGTGTCGAGCGAGGTGAAGTTCGGCTTGGTACTGGTTTGGGTGTGCGAGAAACGGGTAACGATTTTCTTTTGCAGACCGAATTTGGCGGTAGTGGTTTTGTTGGCGGTTTTCATCGGGTTGGTTGTGAAAAAGGTGAGGAGAAGTGTGGTTGCCTTGTTGATGAAACAAACCTAGAGAAGACGGGAAGCCAGTCAAAAATTATTACACCAACCCCCTCATTCGGGGGATGAACTTCCGGATTGTCAGCCTCCGCAGGGAGCGGCTGGGGCCCGGGGCCGCCCCGGGCGGTAGCAGGCGGGCCGCCGCTCGCCCCAAAGCCCGCCATGGGGCCGCGATGGTTAATTGCGGCTGTTAGTCAAGGAAATAGGGGCTTGCCCGCCCTGGGTGACTAAATGGGTAAGAACTTATTCGCCTTCTTTGCCCTGCCAATGGCTACCCGCGTTTAGTTGCGCATCGGATGGGGGGCAGGGCTACCGCAGGACTATGACATTCGCGCCGAGAAATATAAGACTCATAATCACCCATTTATCTATATGGCTGTTTTATATTCTTTATGAGTCCTCGCTCTTACTATTCATTGATTCCGCGCGCTTTAACTATGCCGAAGTCGCGCTGAATTTCCTGCTCTACGCTATGCTGTTCTACAGCAATGGGCATGTGCTGCTGCCGCGGCTGTACGCCCGCCGCCGCTACCTGGCGTTTGGAGCGACGATGCTGGCGCTGTTTGCCGTGTATGCGGCGCTGCGGGGCGTGGTGAACATGGCGCTGCTGCCGGCGCTGGGCCAAAACATGCTGCGGCCCGTGAGCTCAGAAAAGCTGTTCTGGGCCCAGACGGTGTCGCGCGGCATCTATTTCCTGATGCTGAGCTTCGCCTATTGGTTTGCCCGCAACGCCATTGGGCTCGAGCGGCGGCAGCGCCAGCAGCAGGTGCAGCTGCGCCTCACCGAAAAAAGCCTGCTCGAGGCCGAGGTGGCGTTCCTCAAAAGCCAAATCAACCCCCATTTCCTCTTCAACGCGCTCAACTTTCTGTACGCGCAGGTGTACCCGCTGTCCGAAGATGCGGCCAGGAGCATCCTGCTGCTGTCCACCATCATGCGCTACGCCCTGAAGGAAACCGGCGAGAACGGTAAGGTGATGCTGGAAGAAGAAGTGCATCACTTGCAGAACTACATCACCATCAACCAGCTGCGTTTCAGCAACCGGCTGCAAATTCAGTTCGAGGTGGACGGGTGCTGCGAGTTTCTGATGATTCTGCCCCTGGTGCTCATCACGTTTGTCGAAAACTGCTTCAAGCACGGGGAATTGGCCGACCCGGCGGCTCCGCTCATTATCCGGCTGCGCCTCGACAACAACCGGCTCTTCTTTTACACCCATAACAAGAAGCGCCTCGGCCCCAAGGAAAAAACCACGGGCATTGGCCTGGCCAACACCCGCAAGCGCCTGGACGTGATTTACCCCAACCGGTACTCTCTCGAGGTCGACAATGCCCCCGACTCTTACACCTGCACCCTCCACCTAGAACTGTAAAAAATGATTTCATGCCTGATTGTCGATGACGAGCAAGGTGCCCTGGACATCCTGAGCACCTTCATCAACAAAACCCCTTTTCTGTCGCTCAGCGGCACCACCACCAACCCCATCGAGGCCATCGGCATGGTCCAGAGCCAGCCGGTTGATTTGATTTTTCTCGACATTCACATGCCCCAGCTCTCGGGCCTCGACTTCATGCGGATGCTGAACGGGCGGAGCAAGGTGATTCTGACCACGGCCTACAGCGAGTTTGCCGTCGAGAGCTTCGAGCTGGATGCGCTGGACTATCTGCTGAAACCGATTGCGTTCGAGCGATTTCTGAAGGCCTCCCAGAAGGCGCTGAACTCCTTCGTGGAGCCGTCGGCCAAATGGCAGATGCCCGAGAAGGAGGACGACTACATCTTCGTGAAAACGGAAAACAAGGGCAAGATGTCGAAGGTCAATTTCGACGAAATCGTGTACGTGGAAGGGCTGAAGAACTACGTGTCCATCTACACCCACGACGACCGCATCATCACCCTGCTCAACATCAAAGACCTGGAAGAGAAGCTGCCGGCCAAGCAGTTTATGCGGGTGCATAAGTCGTACATCGTGTCGCTGAACAAAATCAAGGCCCTCGACGGCAACCAGATTTTGCTGAAGGACATGAAGGCCTGCGTACCGCTGGGCGACACCTACCGGAGTGCTTTCTTCAGCGCCCTGCAGGAAAAAATTATGGGAGGGAACAAGAAGTAGCCGCCTTGCCGCGCACCTGCTCGGAGAGGTAGTGCCGGTGCAGGAAGTCGTAGATGACCAGCTCGTGCAGCCGGGCCTGCCCCGAAATCAAACGGTTCAGCAGCATGTGAATGTAGCTGCCCAGCAGCTGGTCGAGGGGCACGGCCAGCTGCCCGTGCTGCGCCAGCTGCAACAGCTGCTGCGCCGCCTGCCGCACGGGCGCGGTGCGGTGGTAGGCCAGCAGGGCTACCGGCTCGTCGGGGGCCGGGGCGGCCCCGTCGGCCCGGCGCAGCACCTGCTGAATGGCGCTGCGGTGCAGGCGGTACTTGGCATCGAGCTGCACCTTCAGCTCCTTGTCCAGGCGGAACTCCTGGGCAAAAGCCTCTTTGCTGTGGCGCAGCAGCCCGATTTTCTGTTCCAGCGAATACGTAAACGCGTCGAGCAGGGAGTCAATCAGGCGCAGGCCCCACAGCCAGTGGGTGGTGTCGGGGTCGGGGTCGGCGGCGCTGTGCTCGAACAGGGCCACGGCGTGGGCGCTGTCGGCACAAAACAAGGCCTCGGCCGCCCCAATGGTGTGGGGGCCGTAGCGTTCCAGCTCGCGGCAATAGGTGTCGGTTTGGGTGCGCCAGATGTACCCGGCCGCCACAAATGGCTCCAGAAACGCGTTCACGGCATGAATGAGCTCGCCGATGCGCCCGGTGTCGGGCAGGTGCAGCCGAATGCGCAGGTGGTTGTCGGGGTCGGCGTAGCGGATGAAAAACCAGTGGTCTATCAGCCCCGTGGCTTGCAGGGTGTCGGTGAGAGGCTTCACCAGCTCGACCAGGAGGCGGTTGGCCACTTTCTGCCCGCAGTAGAGCTTGGTGTAGAACCACTCGGAGCCCAGCGCAAACTCGCGCTGCACCGGCTGGGGGCTGGCCGCCGGGGTGGGCAGGGCCTGGTAGCTGGCCGTGCGCCGCACCAGGGAGGCCACAAACTGGCTGATGTAGGGCCGGCCCGCCGCATCGGTAACGGGGCAGTGGGCGGCATCAAACAAAAACTCCTTGAGCAGGATGCCGGGGCGGGTTTTGATGCTGTCGAGCCAGGCCCGGACGGTTACCGGGTTCTGCGTATCCACGAGCAGCTCGTTGTCGCCGTCGGCCAGGGTGAAGAGCGGCGGCAGCCGCCACTGCGCGCAAAATGCCCGGAGGCGCGGGCCCAGCTCGGCGTCGGGGGCACTGAGCAAGGGTTGGAAATCGGCGGCATCGAGCTGCCACGAGGCTACTTGCAGCACCACCCGCCCATGCACCAGCCGGGGCAGAAACTTGGTGTAGAAGGAAATGGATTTCCAGCTGAAATTGAGGTGCGACTGCACGCCCTGGGTTTGCAGGTCGCACAAAAACTGGTACACGGGCAGGGCTTGGTTAGTGTAATTGTGGGCCGAGCTCAGGCGCGGAATAATGACCTGGTTGAGCTTGCGCGAGCGCAGCACCAGCTGCCCCCGGCGCACCGACAGGTACAAGTCCTGCAAGGCCACCTGCTGCTCGGGCGGCAGCGTCGACTGTGCCAGGTACGGAATTTCCAGCTCCCGAAAATGGGGCCGCAGCAGAATGTTGCCCATGCGGCTGGCCGGCAGGTGGCACACTTCGGCAAAGCGCACGGCGGGGTTGTGGTGCTGCTCCTGCTGCGTAATGTCGCGCACCAGCTGGTCGATTTCCGGCGCGGCGTGGGCAAAGCGGCCCAGCAGGTTGGCCGCGCTCGACCCGCCCACCGATTCCAGCACAATTTGCCCGGCCCCGCCCAGCCGAAACATTACCGACAGCGACGCGGGCAGCGGCCGGGCCAGAGGCGCAAACTGCCGCAGCTCCGCCGTGGTGATGGCCACGGTGTAATCCCCGTTTCTATCGGCGGCACGCAGCTTTTCATACAGATAGGTGTGCACGTCGCTTTGGCTGATGGACCGGCCCGCTGCCGCCTGGGCGGGCGGGGCCAAATCATGCACCAGCGCCGCGTAGCTGTGTTGGCCGTATTCCGAATAGCTGATGCCGCTTTCGTTGTCGAGGGCTTCGAGCAGCGGCACTTCCCGTTCCTCGTACCGGGCGTAGAACAGCGACACGAACTGCGCCAGCCGGTCGTGGCCAGCGGGCGGGTCCAGGTAAGTCAGGGCCTCCAACGCTTCCAGCAGCTGCGGCTGAAGGTCCTGGTTCAGCGTGCTGCCGGCCAGGTCGTACACCAGGTCCGTCTGGAACAGCTTATTAGGCTCGATGGGCGCTTCCAGCACTTGCAAAGCCCGCGTAATTCGCTCGTATGCACTTTTGGCGTTCACGGCCCCCGGCTTATCCAGCGCCGCCAGGTCGGCCTGCACGCCTTCCAAAATTTGCTCAATAGCCCGGATTTCCTCGCTTGGCTGCTCGGCTTGCAGGCGGGCCAGCACTTGCCGTAGGTGGGGCAGGAACTCCGGCCCCGTTACCGTCGGCTCCAGCTCGCTCATGAGAATTTGCCCCTCAATGAGCTCATCCACAAAGTCCAGCGCCTCGGCCAGGGTAATGTTGTCGTCGGTCATGGTGTGGGCCAGGTCCAGCCGGGTGGTGCCCGCGCGGCTGTGCGCCAGGGCCAGCCGCAACGGCTCGGAGGCTGCTACCGCGCTGATTTGATGCACCAGCTCGGCCTTTTCGTAGCGAAATTCGGTGTAGCGGATTTCTTCGCCCATCGAGTACAGGCTGCTGTTGGGGAAGTAGCGCAGCCGCGCCTGCACGCTGGGTTGCCCGGCCAGCTGCTGGGCCAGGGCGCACAGGTAGTACATGTCGAGGCGGGTGTGGCGGCGGTCGGGCTGCCCGGCCCGGGTAATGCGCGTGGCCTCGCCCCACTGCACCACTCCGCACCCGGCAAACAGGGCAAACGGCGTACACCGGCTGCTCATTCGGGCGTAGTAGCGGGCCAGGCTATGGTACACCTTGTCCTTTTTCTTGGCGGCCAGTCCCTCGTCCAGGTGCAGCTTTTGGCTGTCGTCGTGCAGGCTGGGCGAAGCCAGGTACAGCGCCTCGGCAAAAGCCGGATTGGTTGCTTGCCGGAGAATGGTGCCTTCGTCAAACTCCCGGTCGAATGGGTTGGCGGGGGTGCGAACGACGAGCGAAGGATGAAAATAGTAGAGGTTTTTCATGGGCCAGGAAACAGGTAGCTTGGGAAGATGCGCGGGCAGTTTTCGTAAAACCGGGAACAGTGCGGCAAGCGGCAATTTTCCGCCGCTGCTCCGCCAATGTTGCCGCCTAAAGTAGCGGTTGCCGCGCAACCCGGCAGCGGGTGAGGCGGCAATTCTTCCATTCCGGCTAACTTTGGCAGCCTCAATCAGCCCTTCCTTTCGTCATTCGTTATGGCCGATACTTCCCGCGCTGCCGTTCTTGCCCGCATTCGCCAAGGCTTGGCGGCTGGCCCCGCACCGATGCCGTCCAAACCTGATTTCGCGGCCCCCGTGCATCCGCCCCTGAACAACTCCGACCCGGTGGTGGCTTTTGCCGAAAGTTTCCAGCGGGTGGGCGGCGAGTTTTACTACTGCGAGTCGCTGGCCCACCTGGCGGTGCAGATTGCCGGCTTCCAGCAGCGCCAGCAGGTGGGCGCGCCCTACGTGTGGGAGCCCGAATTGCAGGCCGTGCTGCAAGCGGCCGGCGTAGCCTTTCGGGCCGATGAAACCGATTTCATTGCCCACGCCGACCTCAGCCTGACTTCGTGCGAGGCACTGGTGGCCCGCACGGGCAGCGTGCTGGTATCGGCGGCCACGGCCAGCGGCCGCCGCCTGAGCATCTACCCCGACCAGCACCTCGTGCTGGCCCGCCCCAGCCAGGTAGTGGCCGAAATAGGGGAAGCCCTGCGCGTGGTGCAGGCCCGCTACGGCCCGCAGATGCCCTCGATGGTGTCGCTCACCAGCGGCCCCAGCCGCACGGCCGACATCGAAAAAACCCTGGTGCTGGGCGCACACGGCCCGCGCCGCATCGCGCTGTTTTTGCTGGAAGACGAGTTGGTGCCTGGTGCCTAGTGCCTGGGGCTTGGCTCTGAACATACGCCAAGCACCAAACCAAGCACCAAACCAGGCCCCATACCCCCGAACCCAAGCACTATGCACCAAGCACCAAGCACCAAATTCCTCCCTGACTTGGCCCTGCCGCCTGGCCGCCGGGTGTATTTCGCTTCCGATTTTCACTTGGGGGCACCCGATGCGGCCTCGTCGCTGGCGCGGGAGAAGCGCATTGTGCGCTGGCTCGACGCGGCGGCCCAGGACGCGGCGGCCATCTATCTGCTGGGCGATATTTTCGATTTCTGGTTTGAATACAAGCACGCCATTCCGCGCGGGTTCAGCCGGTTGCAGGGCAAGCTGGCCGAGCTCACCGATGCGGGCCTGCCCGTCACCATTTTTACCGGCAACCACGACATGTGGATGTTCGGCTACTTCACCCAGGAAATGGGCATTCCAGTGCTGCGCCAGGAGGTGTCGCAACGCATCGGCGATAAGTTGTTTCACATCGGGCACGGCGACGGGCTGGGGCCGAAAGACTACAGCTACAAGGCGCTAAAACAAGTGTTTACTTCGAGCATTGCGCAGTGGCTGTTTGCGCGGCTGCACCCCAATTTCGGCATCGGCATGGCCAACAAGTGGAGCCGCCGCAGCCGCATGCAAATCGGCAAGGACGACACCAAATTCTTCGGCGATGAGGAGTGGCTGCTGCAATACTGCCGCGAGCTGGAAGCCCGCCAGCACCACGACTACTACGTGTTTGGCCACCGCCACTTGCCGCTCGATGTGGCCGTGGGGCCGGGCAGCCGCTACGTGAACCTGGGCGAATGGGTCAATTATTGTTCTTACGGCGTGTATGATGGCAATGAACTGGCTTTGCGGCATTTTGAGCAGTAGCCGCGCGGCCCCGAAACCTCACCCCCTGTCCCCCTCTCCCAAAAAGAGGGGGCACCGGTTATGCGCTTGGTGGAATCGTCCTCACGAGCCGGTGCCCCCTCTTTTTTGGAGAGGGGGTCAGGGGGTGAGGTTGACGCGGAGGGCGATGCTGCTACTATTCTTGCTCCCCGTCACTACCCAGGCCCAAGTCGCCGTGCCATCCGCCGCTTCGGTAGCTCCGGCCTCCCGGCAAGTGGTGGCTGCGGTGCAACCAGCCGCGCCAGCCGATGCCACCACGGACGCCCCCTGGAAGCTGCTGCGCCTCATCAAACTCCCCAACCCCGGTGTGGCTTCGCTCGACCGGCGCGGGGCGCTGTACGTGGCCGATGCCGACAACAACCTGCGCCAATATGGCCCCGAGGGCCTGCTCCTGAACACCTACGCGCCCACCCAGCCCGGCCACGTGGCCCAGGTAGAAGCCTGGAACGTGACCAGTACGCTGGTGTTCAACGACGACCGCCAGCAGCTGGTGCTGCTCGACCGCTTCCTGTCACTCATCAGCGAGGTGCGGCTGGCCGACTACGTGGACGGCACCGTGCGCGTGGCCACGCTGGCCCCCGACAACCGCATCTGGCTGCTCGACGAGAGCAACCTGGTGCTGCGCGAGCTCGACCCCATCAGCCTGCGCCTCGTGCAAAACACGCCGCTCGATTTGATTATCGGCCGCTCCCGGCCCGATTTCCGCTTCCTGCGCCAGTACCAGAACAACACCTACCTCGTCGACCGCAGCACGGGCATCTACGTGTTCGACAACCTGGGCAACTACAAGAAAAAGCTGCCCTTTGTGGGGCTGAGCACGGTGGGTTTTCGGGGCGATGAGCTGTACTATTTCGACGGCGGCACCGTCCACTTTTTCCACCTCTACAACCTGACCGAGCGCCGCGTGGCCCTGCCCGCCGGCCTCGACCCCGGCGCGGTGCGGCAGGTGCTGGTGGGGGAGGCCTACGCTTATATTTTCACGGCGGCGGGAGTGGCAGTGTATCAGCTGCGGTAGCTGTGAGTAAGGCCGTGGTTATCGGGTGACGGGCCTGAACCGTAGCAACCGATGAAAAAAAAGGGTCGTTAGGAGGAGCAGTCACTTCTTCACTTCTAGCCCTCTTTTCATGAAAGCTCTTCGCATTCACGGTGCCAAGGATGTTCGCGTCGATAACGTCGATGACCCTGAAATCAAAGATTCGCGCGATATTATTCTGCGCGTAACCATCACGGCCATCTGCGGGTCCGACCTGCACATCTACAACGGCAGCATTCCGCAGCCCCGGCCCATGACGCTGGGCCATGAGTTTATGGGCATTGTGGAGGAAGTGGGCAAGGGCGTAACCAACCTCAAGCGCGGCGACCGCGTGGTGGTGCCTTTCCCTGTGGCCTGCGGCCACTGCCTGTTTTGCAACCACGACCTGCCCGGGCACTGCGAAAACTCCAACCCCGAGCACTACGGCCCCGAGGGCGGCCTGATGACCGAAAAAGGCGGGGCTCTGTTCGGCTATACCGACCTGTACGGCGGCTACGACGGCGGTCAGGCCGAGTTTGCGCGCGTGCCCTACGCCGACTTCGGCCCCTGCAAAGTGCCCGACAACCTGAGCGACGAGCAGGTGCTCTTCCTCACCGACATCTTCCCCACCGGCTACACCGGCATCGACTGGGCCGGGGTGAAGGGCGGCGAAACGGTGGCCATTTTCGGGGCCGGCCCGGTGGGCATCATGGCCGCCAAATCGGCCTGGCTGCGCGGGGCCAGCCGCGTCATGATTATCGATACCCAGCAATACCGCCTCGACCTGGCTAAAAAAGCCGCCAATGCCGAAGGCATCCTCTGGGAAAGCCACGGCCAGGTGGTCGACGAAATTCGGGGCATGACCCACGGCTACGGGGCCGATGTGGTGGTAGAAGCCGTTGGCTTCGAGCCCGACCGCAGCCTGGCCGACCGCGCCAAATCCGTCCTCAACCTCGAAAAAGGCTCCGACAAAGTGCTGCTGGCCTGCCTGAGCGCCGTGCGCCGCGGCGGCTTTGTGTCGGTGCTGGGCGTGTACTCCTCACCCTTCGACAACTTCCCCATCCACCAGTTCTTCGACAAAGGCATCACCCTGAAAGGCGGCCAGGCCCCCGCCCACAAGCACATCGACCGCCTGCTCCAGCACGTAGCCAAGGGCGAGGTGAAACTCGACGACATCATCTCGCACCGCCTGCCCCTGAGCCAGGCCCCCCACGCCTACGACATCTTCCGCAACAAGAAGGACAACTGCACCAAAGTGGTGCTGAAGCCGGGTATGTAGAATTTCAATCGTTGCTTTTCATCAAAAATGCCCCAGCCGGTTTGGCTGGGGCATTTTTGGTTAGTAATGGATGGTGTTGCGCCTAACCGTACTTTTACCAAAATTCAAATCCGATGAAAAACGCCATCACAACCCTGCGCATTCAGAATTTCAAGTCCATCAAAGACGTGGAAATGAAACCGCGCCGGGTAAATATTATCATCGGCGAGCCGAACGTGGGAAAGTCGAATATTCTGGAGGCAATAAGCTTGCTGGGGGGGATGTTCTTCGATGGCGATAAATTCATGGAAGGCCAGATTCGGTACGAGGCTATCCGGAATTTATTTTATGATAACGACTGGTCGAAGGAAATTATCGTGACCGGAGAAGGCGTTGGCGCGACTAGGATTCGGAAACGGCTGGAACAAGCTGAGGTAGTATTTGGAGACGGGGGAATGCGGCGTGCGAGGGGACTGATTTCTGCTTCAGACTCAGATAAACTTTTAATAGAGCATCGACAGCATAAGGAGTTGCTAATTCAACAGCAGGATAAACACCTTTTAGTGAATTATGAGGACAAGAATCATTTTCACGAATTAATAAATAAAGATGGTAGCACTTCAATTATTCAACTAAGTGAACCCCAACCGCCCATTTATGTAAAGAAATATTCTTTTCAAAAGCAGGCCAGGTACGGTAAGTCGCACCATCAATCCTTTCTTAGGCCACCATTTGGTGATAATTTGATGGAAGTTATTCAAACTGCACCATCAGGGTTTCGCAAAGTAGTTGCCGCTTTTTTCACACCTTTTGGTTTGAGCTTGGCGCAACGCACAGAAGAACAAAAGCTAGAGATTCAGAAGAATGAGGATGGCATTATCACTTCTATTCCCTACTCCCTTATTGCTGATACTTTGCAACGGCTCATCTTCTACTTGGCCGCCATCGAATCGAATACCGACGCGGTAATTCTCCTCGAAGAACCGGAGGCGCATTCCTACCCGGTGTATGTTTCGCAGCTCGGGCAGCGCATTGTTGAAAGCCGCGACAACCAGTTTTTCGTGGCCACGCACAGCCCCTACCTTATCACGGAAATCCTGGAAGAAATGCTGACGGATGATGAGCTGATGCCCGAATTGGCCATGTTTGTAACTTACTACGAGGACTACCAAACCAAAGTGCGGCAACTGAGCGACAAGGAAGTTGTGGCCATCCGGGCCGATGGGTTGGATGTGTTCTACAACATGGCGCGTTTCGTGCCCGGCCCCGATAACAAGCTCTAAAACATGGCGGCTGCTACCCACGCCCTGTTCGTGCCCGAGTGCCACGCCGATACGGCTTTGACGATAACCCTGCTGCGGGAAAACGCCGTGAGCCAGGAAAGCCCCTACGACTTTGTAAGCCATGGCCAAGGCATCGGCAATGTTGGCCGCATTATGGCAGACCCCAACCTTGGGCCCGCCCGCCGGGTAATTGGCATTGTGGATTTGGATAAGAAATTTAACCAACAGCCCTACCTGAGTCAATTTTCTACGGTCTTGGGAGGGAGTATGGCACGGCGGGGCCATTCCCACGCCCTGCTCCACCACCCAATCCAAACCAACCAGTTCCTGATTGTGCTCAACCATGCGTGCGACGACTGGCTCTGGCAGCGAGCCGCCGAATCAGGAATATCACTCGCCACTTTTGAGTTGCCTACAGATTTCACGGCGTTCAAAAAGTATTGCAAGAAACGTCCCGCCGAATTGGGGTTGCGGCCGCTGCTGGCTGCCATTGCGGTCGCGCGTCCTGCGGCCTACGGTATTTTAGCCGAATTCGTAGCCAAGGCTTTAGACTTGACCCTACCCCTCCCGTAGCTGGTGTCCCTTTTTTATATTTGGGCAATAGCCACTTTTTTACTTGTTTTTACTTCAACCAAACGCATGCGGCATAAAAGGAGCGTAGCAATAATGTGCCGGGTAGCCGGGCTGCTGGGGTGGCTACTGCCGCAACTGCTGTTGGCTCCGCAATTACTCCTCGCCCAAGCATCGCCACAACGCGCTACCCAACCCAAGCTGGCCTCCGGCCTCCAAACCCCCGCCACCCGGCGCGGCGCACAAACCGTGCGGGTGAGTGTGGCCGACCCCGCCGCCTTCCGGCAGTGGCTGCGGCAACACCTGCCCGCGGCCCAAGTGTCGTCGGCCGGCGCCCCGGCCCGCACCTTCACCGTTGCGGGGCTTGATGCCGCCGCACTGGCCCAGCTGGCTGCCAGCCCGCTGGTCGATTTCGTGGATGTGCCCAATCGCCGCGCCCACGATGAACGCCTGCTCAACGGGGCCGACCTGACGGTGAACAACCTGCGGGTCGTGCAACGGAAATACCCAACGCTCACCGGCCAGGGCCTTACGGTCGGCATCAGGGAAAACCCGCTCGATGCCACCGACCTTGACTTCCGGGGGCGACTGCTAAATACGCCGGTTGGCACGGTCATCGAGTCGGCCCACGCCAGCATCATGGCCACGCTTATTGCGGGCGGCGGCAACTCGGGGCCGGCCGGCGAGGGGGCCGCGCCACGGGTACGCATCGCCTCCTCATCCTACGCCAACCTGCTGCCCGATGCCAACGCCGACCTCACCGCGCTGGGCGTGAGCGTGCAAAACCATTCCTACGGCACGGGTATCGAGAATTACTACGGTCTTGAAGCCCAGGGCTACGACCTACAGGCGCGGCAGTTGCCCACGTTGCTGCACGTTTTTTCAGCGGGCAACCAAGGCACGGCCGCCAGTCCGAGCGGGGCATACCAGGGCCTGCCGGCCGTGGCCAACCTCACGGGCCAGTTCAAAATGTCGAAGAATTCGCTGGCCGTGGGCGCTTCCGATGCCCTGGGGCAGGTGGCCGCGCTCAGCTCGCGCGGGCCGGCTTACGATGGCCGCATCAAGCCCGAGCTGGTGGCCTATGGCGAGGCGGGCTCCTCCGATGCCGCCGCGCTGGGGTCGGGGGCGGCCTTGCTGGTGCAACAGGCCTACCGCGACCAGGCGGGCGGCACGTTGCCGCCCGCCGCCTTGGTGAAAGCCGCCCTTATTAACAGCGCCGACGACGTGGGCCGGCCGCAGGTCGATTTCGTATCGGGCTTTGGCCAGCTCGATGCCCTCGGGGCCGTGCGCACCATGCTCGAAGGCCGCTACCGGGCCGGCACCGTGGCCCAGGGCCAGGAGCAGCTCATCAGCCTGCCCGTGCCGGCTGGCAGTCTCCAACTGAAAGTAACCCTGGCCTGGACCGACCCTGAGGCCGCCGCCAACGCGCCGCGAGCCCTCGTCAACGACCTCGACCTCGACGTGCTGGGGCCGGGCAGCGCCCGCTGGTTGCCCTGGTCCCTCAGCGCCTTCCCGCACCCCGATTCGCTGGCCCTGCCCGCCCGCCGCCGGGCCGACCACCTCAACAACGTCGAGCAGGTTGCCATCGACCTGCCCGCTGCGGGCACCTACCAGCTGCGGGTGCGCGGCTACGCGGTGGGCAGTGGTTCGCAGGCATTCAGCCTGGCCTACGAAGTGGCGGCCCCCGGCCTGGAGTGGCTGGTGCCGAGCGCCGTGCGCAACGTGCGCCCCGGCCAGCCCACGCTGTTGCGGTGGAGCTGGGCCGGCCCGGCCACGCCCGGCCGCCTCGAATACCGCCCCGTGGGCCGCGCCACCTGGCGCACCCTGGCCCCCAGCGTGAACCTTAGCCAGCACACCTATGCCTGGACGGCCCCCGACACCACTACCCTGGCCCAGGTGCGCTATGTAGTGGGCAGCCAGCGCTACGAGTCCGACACGTTTGCGCTGGCCCGGCCGCTGCCGCTGCACGTCGGCTACGTTTGCCCCAACGAAACTTTGCTCAGCTGGTCCGCTACGCTCGGTGCCTCGCAGTACCAGGTGTCCCGTTTGGGGCCGACCGCTCTTGAGCCATTCCAGCTCGTGGCCGATACGCTGCTGCGCGTGACCCCAAGCCAAAACGCGGGGCTGTATTTCGCCGTGGCTCCCCAACTGGGCACCCGGCTGGCCGAGCGTGGTGCCACCGCCAACGTGGCCGAAGCCGGCGTGAGCTGCTACATCCGCTCGTTTCTGGCGCAGCCTCCCATCACCGACACCGTGCGTCTGGGCCTGGTGCTGGGCAGCCTCTACCACCTGCGGACGGTGCAGTTGCAGCGCCTCGGGCCGGGCGGCTTCCAAACCATCCAGACCCTCAGCCCCGTAGTCCGGCTCGCTACCGCTTTCACGGACCTTACCGCCGCCTCGGGCCTCAACCAATACCGCATTCTGGGCCAGGATGTGGCCGGCCGCAGCTTCGCCAGCGACGTGGTGGACGTGCAGCTGGTGCGCCGCAACGAGCTGCTGGTGTTTCCGGTGCCCGTGGCCGTGGGCCAGCCGCTGCAAGTTGCCGGCGAGCCCGGCGTGCCGTTTGCAATCCGCCTGTACGATGCCCAGGGCCGCCTTGTGCGCACGGCTATCGCCGAGGGCGCGCTTAATCTGTTCGATACCACTGGCCTGCGGCCGGGTGTGTATTTACTGCGTGCGGTGCCCACCGCTGGTCCGGGGGCACCGCGTGCCCGGCGCGTGGTGCTGGAGTAGGAGGGGGGCAACCACAACCCGCTACGAAGCTTCTTAGGGCAGTTGCCAAGCTAAAGTTCGCGCAACTAGCTCCGGCACTAAAAACGGTATACTGACTTGAAAGCCGCTCTAAATCGGCTGGTAACGACTTTCTCTCCCCAATTACGGCTCGACTACGATTTCGCGCGATACGCAGTGGCTGGCTACGCAGGCCTGCGAGCCGTAGCCGCGCATGCTGAAGCGCACCGAGTAGGTGCCGGCTCGGCGAAAAACGTGCTGGGCGGTGCGGCCCTGCACGATGGTGCCATCGCGAAAATCCCAGATGAGCTGCACGTTGCGGCAGGTGAGGAGCTGGGCCTCGGGCGCATCGAATGATACCGACTGGCCCACGCGCACGCGGCTGGGCTGGGCCGTGAAATCGACGATATCCTGCGCAATGAGGTTGACGGGGATGTACTTCTGGCCGCGGCGGACTTCGCCGGTTTTGTCGACGATGACATCGAGCTGCACCACGTAGTTTTTGCGCTCTTTGTAGCAGTAGCTCACCATGGGGCCGGTGAGGGTGGTGCCGTCGCCCATGTGCCACTCGTAGGTGAAGGGGCCGGCGGGCTCGTCGATGGAGGGGCGGCCATCGAGGTCGACGCAGAGCATGCGGGCCAGGGGCGGGCCGCATCTCACGCTGGTGGTGTCGCCGGCCTGCTGGGCATGGGCGGCCGAGCCCGCCAGCAGTGGTAGCCCCACCAGCAACAGCGAAAATTTATCAGGAAAGAAGAGTGCTTGAAAGCGCATGCCAGCGGAAACGGAATGAGGAAACGGAGGAAAAAAGCCCTGCGGGAAGCGGTAAAGCGGGGTAGTCTAGAATTTGTTGAGGCGCTGCAACACGTCGCGCAGGTAAGTCTGGCCCACGGAAATGTGTTTGCCGTCAACAACTACCGAGTTGTCCTCAAGGGCCTGAATGCGGTTGACGTTGACGATGAACGAGCGATGCACCCGCGCAAAGCGGTTGCTGGGAAACTTCTCCTCCACGGCCTTCATGGTGCTGTAAACGATGAGCTTGCTTTGGCCGGTGACGATGTGAACGTAGTCGCCGAGGGCTTCGACGTAGCGCACGTCGTCGAAGGCAACGCGCACGAGCTTATTATCAACTTTTACGAAGGTGAAATCGGCATCAGGGGCGGCGGTTTCGATGGTTTCGGGGCCGGCCGCGGCGGTTTGGCGCTCGGCCATTTCGAGGGCTTTCTGGGCGGCTTGCAGGAAGCGGGCGTAGCTCACGGGCTTCACCAGGTAGTCGACCACGGCGTGCTCGAAGGCCTGCACGGCGTAGTTTTTACTGCTGGTGATGAGGACGACGAGCGGTGGATTCTGGAGGGTGCCCAGCAGCTCGATGCCGGAAAGCAGGGGCATTTCCACGTCGAGAAACAGCAGGTCGACGGGTTGGGTGCGCAGGGCTTCGGCCGCCTCGATGGGGTTGGTGAAGCTGCCCGCCGCCGTGAGAAAGGGCGTATTGGCAATGCAGTTGAGCACGACCTGCACCGAGAGGGGGTCGTCGTCGACCACCAGAGCGCGCAAAACGACGGGAGTACTATTAGCCATAAACGCGGACTCAATTGTAGTTAAGTCAGCGAATGTAAGCCGGCCGGCCGGGTTTTCAAGTTCCGGCGCGGTCTTCGAGCTGCGGATAGAGCTCGGCCAGCTGCTGCCGGATGGTGTCGAGCAGCGGCGCGCAGTAGGGCATGGCGGGGTGGCGGGCGGCGCGCTCCAGCTCGTCGAGCTGGGTGTGCAGCACCGGCACGCCGAAGTACGCGACCTGGCCTTTCAGCTTGTGGGCGGTGCTGGCCAGGGCGGCGGGGTCGTGGGGGCAGGTGGCGGCCAGCAGGGCTTCCAGGGCCGGGGCTTCGGCGAGGAAGGTGTTCACGATTTGGCGCAGGAAGCCTTCGTTGCCGCCGGCCAGCTCTTCGAGCAGGTGCCAGTCGGGGCGAATGGTGACGTGGTGGGCTGGCGGATTGGTGGATTGAAGCTCTGCGCTCTCCACGCTGCCTGATTCGGAGACTTGCCGGCCGGTGAAGTAGGCCAGGCGGGCGTAGAGCACGGCGGGCTCGAATGGTTTGGCGAGGGTGTCGTTCATGCCGGCGGCGAGGGCCAGCACCCGGTCTTCGGGCAGCACCGAGGCGGTGAGGCCGATGATGGGCAGCTGGCCGGCCTCAGGGAAAAGCTGGCGCAGGCGGCGGGCGGCTTCGTAGCCGTCCATTTCGGGCATCTGCACGTCCATCAGCACGGCATCGAAGGGCTGATTGGTGCCGGCGACGGCTTCCACGGCCAGGCGGCCGTTTTCGGCGATGACGACCTGCACGTTCCAGGCTTCGAGGGTTTTGCGGGCCACGAGCTGGTTGAGGGCGTTGTCTTCGGCCACCAGCACGCGCAGGGCGGGCTCGAAGGGCGTGAGCAGGCCGGCGTGGGCCTCGGGCTGGGCGGCGCGGGCATCGGCCACTTCGTAGGGCAGCTCGAAGAAAAACTCGGAGCCCTGGCCCTCGGTGCTGGTTACGCCGAGCTGGCCGCCGTGCAGCTGCACGAGGTTGCGGGCAATGCTCAGGCCCAGGCCGGTGCCGCCAAACTCGCGGGTGGTGGAGGTGTTGGCCTGCGAAAAATCTTCGAAAATAGCCCCCAGCTTATCGGCCGCAATGCCAATGCCGGTGTCGCGCACGGCAAAGCGGATGGTGGATTGGTGGGGTGGTGGGTTGATGGCTGCGGTCTCCAAAGCCTCATCCGAAGTGGAAAACGGCAAGGTTTGGGCGGGCGCGGGCACCACTTCGACGTTGAGGGTGACCCCGCCGGCGCGGGTGAACTTAATGGCGTTGCCGACCAGGTTCACCAGAATTTGGTTGAGGCGGACGGGGTCGCCGAGCACGGCGGCGGGCACGTTGTCGGCCACGTTCACCTGCAAATACAGGCCCTTGCTCTCGGTGGCAAACTTGAACATGGCCGACAGCCGGCGCACGGCCTCGGGCAGGCGGAAGGGCACTTGCTCCAGCGTGAGCTTGCCGGCCTCCATCTTCGAGCTGTCGAGGATGTCGTTGATAATCACCAGCAGGTTTTGCGACGACGACTCGATGGCCGTGAGGTATTCGCTTTGTTCGGGGTTGGGGCGGGTGGCTTGCAGCAGGTTGGTGAGGCCGATAACGGCGTTCATCGGCGTGCGAATTTCGTGGCTCATGTTAGCCAGAAACTGGGCCTTGGCCCGGCGCGAGGCCTCGGCCGCGTCGCGGGCCACCACCAAGTCGGCGTTGATGTCTTCGATGTGGGCCTTTTGCTGGCGCAGCTCGGTGGTGCGCTCCAGCACGGTGCGCTCCAGCACGTATTGGGTGCGGCGCAGGCTGCGCTCACGGAACCGCATCAGCCCAAACACCAGCCCCGCGAGGCCCAACCCCGCCAGCGTGCGGAACCACCAGGTGCGCCAAAACGGTGTGGCAATGCCGAACGCCGCCGCCGCAACCGCACTCCACGGCCCGGCGGTGCCGCGCCGCGCCCGCGCCTCAAACACGTACTGGCCGGCATCGAGGCCCGGAAACTGGGCTTCGGCCGCGCTGCCGGGGCGGCTCCAGTCGTCGGAAAGGCCACGCAGGCGGTGCTGGTAAGTCAGCGCCTCGCCGGCACCCAGGCTAATGCCCTGAAAAGCGAAGCCCACGCGGTGCCGGGTGGCCGAGAGCCAGCCCAGCGCACTCAAATTTTGTGGCTCGCCATCGACCTCGGCGCTGGTAAGGGCGAGGCCGGGTGGGTGGGCGGCGAGGCGGCGGGCGGCGGCCACGTCTACCCGCAGCAGGCCGGCGCGGGTACTCAGCCACGCCACCGCGCGGGCCTCGGGGCCGGTGGCGAGGGCCGCCGGGCCGAGGCACTCGCGCACCAGCGGGTTGTCGGCGGCGGCCAGGGCGGTGAAGTGGCCGGTGCGGGCATCGAGCAGCGTGATGCCCTGGCGATGCACCAGCAGCAGCTGCGGACCCGCCGGGCCCGGCGCGGCGGGCAGGGCCAGCAGGCCATACGTGTAGTCGGAAGGCAGGCCGTTGGTGGGGCCAAACTGCCGCCACTGGCCCGCCGGCTGGTGGCAAAACAGGCCGTCGCCCTCGGTGCCAATCCACAGGCGGCCGTCGGCGTCTTCGGCGAAGCTGCTCACGTCGAGCCCGGTGGCGGTGAGGCGGTGGTAGGCAAATTTCTGGGTGGCGGGCTCGAACGCGGCCAGGCCCGTGCCGTGGGTGCCCACCCACACGCGCCCGGCGTGGTCGGCCAGCAGGGCGGTGATGCTGTTGTGCAACAGGCCATTGGCCGTGGTGTAGTGGCGCGGGCGCTGGGCGGGGTCGGTGGGAATGTTGTAGAGGCCGTCGGCGGCCGTGCCCACCCACAGGCCCGAGCCGGGCGCGTAGGCGAGGGCGGTAATGTCTTTTTCGCCGGGTGAAAAACCCGTTACTGATTGTGGTAGCAGGTTAGCATTTACAACGAATAAACCTGCTGATGTACCCATCCAAAAGCCGCCACCTAATTGCGTAGGGCGTGATAACAATACTTTTACCGGAGCCCCTGGCAGTGGCGGTACCCGCAAGTTGCCAGCGGCCAGCGGAACAGGAGTAGCTGCCCGTAACTGATAAAAGTGGTTGCCATACTGCGTGAGCCAGGCTTCAGTGCGGCCATTTTTGAGTACGGTCGCCAATGCCGGCAAATCCTCAAGGGGCCGTGCCGGAACTTCCAGCCGCAAATGCCGGTCGGAGTGCCGCCACAGGCCCTGGCCGGCGGTGCCCAGCCAGGCGTTGCCTTCGCGGTCTTCGAGCAGGCAGGTGGCCTCGGTGCCGGCGGGCAGGCGCAGGTGGTAGCGGCGCAGGTAGCGGCCAATGGCGGCGGTGTCGACGGGGGGCGGGCCGTCGGCGGGCAGGCGCAGGGCGGTCGGCACGGCGGCCCGGTCGGCGGGAGCAAAGGGGCCGGCAGCGGTTTTCTTCACCGAAATGCCGCCCTGGTAGTGGCCCACCCACAGCCGGCCGCTGGCCGGGTCTTCGCGCAGCGACACCACAAAATCCTCGGCCAGCCCGTCTTTTTTGGTGAAGCTCACGAAGCGGCTGCCGTCGTAGCGCACCAGGCCCTCGCCGGTGCCCAGCCAGAGGTAGCCCTGCCGGTCCTGCAACAGCGCGTACGCGAATGGAGTCCGCAGCCCCTCGGCCGGCCCAAACTGGCGCAGGAAGGCCGGTTGAGCACTAGCCGGCCGGGCCAGCAGCAGCACCAGCCCGAGTAAGGCCAGCAGCCCCAGGCGGCGGAGGTAAAGAAATTGCAGTAGTGGCTTCAAACAGAAAAAGCGGCTTTGCCCGGTTGGGCGGCGGTTGACGCTGCAAGGTAGAGTCCGCTGTTTCGGGGTAAGCCTACTTTCCGCTTAGCAATGCTTGGGGCCTGTTGAAAGGTGCCGTGGACGCTGTGAGTCCGCGCGTGGCCCGGTCACCCGCGCGGACTCGCAGCGTCCACGGTACCTTATTTGGCCGTGACTTTGAACTCGGTGCGGCGGTTGAGCTGGCGGCCGAGCTTGGTGGCGTTGGGAGCCACGGGCTGGGTTTCGCCGTAGCCAGCGGCGCTGAGGCGGGCGGCGGCAATGCCGTGCTGCGTAAGGTAGGCTACCACGGCCTGGGCGCGGCGCTGGCTGAGGCTTTGGTTGGCGGCGGCTTCGCCTACGTTGTCGGTGTGGCCGGCCATTTCCAGTTTCAGGGCGGGCGTTTCGGTGAGGAGCTTTTGCAGGCGTTCGAGCTCGGCGGTGCTTTCGGGGCGCAGGCTGGTCCTGCCGGTGTCGAAGAAAATGTTGCGCAGCACGATGACGGTGCCCACTTCCAGCTTCTTCAGCGGGATGTCCTTCACCACTTCGGCAAAGGCGGCCCCGGCGGGCAGGTCGAAGTTTTCGGAGTGAAACAGGTAGCCGTCCTGCCGTACCACAATGCCGTAGTTGGTGCCCGAGGGCAGGCTGACGAGGTATTTGCCCGAGGTGGCGTTGCTGCGGAAGGTGGCAATGGTCTGGCCGCTGGTGTTGTCAATCAGGTCGATGGCGGCATCGAGCGGCTGCTTGGTGGCATCGTCGGTCACGGTCCCTTTCAGAATCGTGACCTGGGCCGTGGCCACCGCCACCGCCGGGGCCAGCACCGCTTGCTTAACTGGAGCCAGGCGCGAAGCCAGCAGCTGGTCTTCCTCGCTCAGCAAGGGCTGTTTTTCGGGCCCCAGAAAGGTGATGCGGTAAATATCCTTGGCCCCCAGGCCGCCGGGCCGGTCGCTGGAATAATAGCCGTGCCGCCCCGAGGCCGAAGTCACGAAAAACACGTCATCATCGGGCGTATTAATAGGCCAGCCCAGGTTCTCGGGCGTGCTCCACTTCCCGTGCTCATACACCGACTTGAAGATGTCGTAGCCGCCCATCGAGTTGTGGCCTTCCGAAGAAAAGTACAGTGTTTTGCCATCGGGGGCCATAAAAACACCCTCTTCCCCATACGCCGTGTTGATGGCCGCACCCAGGCCCACGAGCGTGTTCTTGCCCTCCAGGTCCACTTTGTAAATGTCGGAGCTGCCCGCGCCGCCCTCCCGGTCGCTCACGAAGTACAGCAACCGGCCATCGGGCGAGTAGCTGGCCGAGCTTTCGTGGCTGTTGGTGTTGATGCGGCTGTTTAGCCGGCGCGGCCGGTCCCAGCTGTTGCCGCCCAGCGTCGTTTCGAGCAGGTCGCCGCCGTTGCTGCCCACGTACACGAGCATGCGCTGGCCGTCGGGGGCCAGGCCCACGGTGGCGTTGTGGTCGTCGGTGTTCACGGGCGCGCCCAGGTTGGTGGCCGGGCTCCAGGCTTTGCCGCGCCAGGTAGCCTGGTAAATGTCCTCGAAATAACCGTCGCCGGCCGGGTCCTTTTTGCCTCCCGTCGAGCCCGCCCGGCGCGAGGTGATGAGAATGGTGGCCTCATCGGCTGAAATCACCGGGCCGTAGTCCGAATCGGTCGAGTTCAGCTCCGGCCCGGCGTTGTCGATGAACACGCGCACGGGGTGCGCCATCAGCTGCTGGCCGTTGCGGCATTCTTGCAGGCGGCGCTGCAAGTCGTTGGCCGTGATGGCCCCCGCGTCGCCGTTGCGGGTGTTGCTGCCCACGGGCTGGGCCAGCTGGTATTCGGCCATGGCCTCGCGCCACTTCGCGCTCAGGTGCAGGGCGCGGGCCAGCAGGTAATGGGTGCGGGCATCGGCCGTTACGTCGAGCTTGGCGGCTTTTTGCAGGTAGGGCAGGGCAGCGGTTTTGGTAGCGGTGTTGAGGTAGCAGTCGCCGATTTTCACGTTCAGCGCCGCGTTGTTGGGGTTGAACCCCTGGGCCGCCAGGAAATGGGGCAGGGCCTGAGCATAGCGCGGCGGGTCGGCGCGGTACTCGGTGTCGCCGTCTTTCAGCTCGCGCTGGGCTTCGCGCAGGCCGTCCTTGTTATCGCCAAAGTTGTCTTTGGTGAAGGCCACGCTTTGGGCGGCGGCGGGCAGCGCGGCGCTGGCGAGCAGGCAAATGAATAGCAGGCGGATAGGAAAGGACATATCAATTTAGGCTTGAAATAGAACGTCATGCAGAGCGCAGCGAAGCATCTTTACCGCAGTCACTAATCCAATCGATTGGTTTACTCGTGGCGGGCAAGATGCTTCGCTGCGCTCTGCATGACGTTCTCATATGCATGGTCTGATAAAATTTACTCGGCCGCCTCGCCCGTGCAGCCGGCGGCGGCGGCGTAGCTGTTGCCCACGGCCAGGCCCAGGGTGGCGGCTTTGCGCCAGTCCTGGCAGGCCTCGTCAGGCTGGCGCAGCATTTCGCGGGCGTGGCCCCGGTTGAGGTAGGCCTCCGCATAATCGGCTTTCAGCTTGATGGCCTGGCTGGCATCGG
>JAYULN010000568.1:0-3505 GCA_043763525.1 Hymenobacter sp. | reverse complement strand
CCTTGGGCTTCCAGCGGGCCGTTTTCGGCGAGCCCCGTGGGGCCGCTGTGCAGGTAGGGTTGGCTCACGCGCAACTCCATGCTGTTGAAAAAGCCGATGCGCAGCGTGGCCGTGCTCAGGCTTTGGGCCAGGCCGCTGCTACCAAAGTGCCGTTGGAAACCGGTTTCGAGCTGCGAGCGGCCGGGGCGCAGCACCTGCGCGGTGATGGTTTGGCCGGGGCGGTCGGCGCGAATGTTGCGCACGAGCGGGGCATCCACGTTGGGGTTGTTTTCGTCCGGCGTGTTTTGGGCCAGGGTGAGGCCAGGGTGAGGCCGGGGCTGCCCAGCAGGGCAGCCCCGGCCAGCAGAGTGGCCTTGCGCACAGGGCCCAGACCGCCCGCGCCACGGCAAGGTTCCTTTTGGGTTGCCGGGGCGGGTATTTCTGCCCGATAGTGCCAGCTATTTTCCAGATAATGCCAGCGCCTAGCCCCTTGGCGTAGCTTTGCGTACACTCTCCGTTACCCCCACCAGGCCCCCCTTTGGCCGCACTGCTCCACCCACCTCCACGCAATTCGGACGGGCCGCGCCTGCGGCTCCGGTTCGATGCCATCATCTGCCTGACCAAGTAAAATGAGAACATTGCTACTCGTTGGGATGATGCTGGCCACGGCCCTGGGCGGGTGCGAGCGAAAGGCTTACCTGACCGAAAAATCCCCGCCGGTGTCGATGCCTGTGGCCCCGGCCGGGGGCTCCGCGCCGGCACCACCTGTTGGGCCGCCCCAGCCGTCGCCGGTTCGCCTGGTCGCCCGGCCCCGCATCGGCTGGGCCCCGCCCGCCGCCCTCGATACGGCCATCGTGCTGAACGGGCAGCCCCACCAGCTGCGCCTGGAGGCCGAAACTGATTCCACCCAGCGCCTCCGGGCCACTTACCAGCCTTACCCCGGCCACTACGAGCAGGCGCGGGGCTACCAGGGCCGGTTCACGTTCACGCTGCGCGACGGCAGCGGGCGGCCGGTGTTTCGGCGGCAGCTGCGCAAGGCTGATTTTTACAAAGCCGCCGGCCAGGACATCGTGACCGAGAGCGAGGCCTACCTGCCCGAGCTGCTGGCCTACAGCGCCCCGTTTGGGGCGCTGGTTTTCTCCCTCGATTTTATGGTGCCCGACAGCGACGTGGGCTCCCAGGTGGTGCTCATGCTCGACCTTGCCGGCCGGGTGGTCCGCATCAGCAATGGCCGCAGCCCCGGCACCGGCCCCGACTGCGAGCCCGCCCTGGCCCCCGACGGCCGCGCCCTGCTCACGGGCTCCGAGCTGCTGCGTGCCCACCAGCCGCCTCTGCGCCTGGCCCGCCCCAACGCCGACCTGGCCGGGGCTTTCCTGCTCACCGATACCACGCTGCTGGTGGTGTACGCGCCCGGCAAAACCCGCCTCATTCAGGCCCCCGGCGCGCCCGAAACCTACGGCCGCACCCCCACGGCGCAGCAGCTGCGTGCCCCCAACGCCTACGTGCGCCACACCCGTACCGGCCGCGTGCTGAGTCGTTTCCGCTACGGCGGCTTCTACGAGGAGCTGGGCTTCACTATTCCGCGCCACTACCTGCGGGGTACCGCCACGCACTATTTGCTGGATGAAAAGCGCGGCCTGCGCCTGCTGCCCCTCGCCCCGCCCGCCCAGCCCACCGAAATCCGGTTCGCGGCCATGGCCCGCTACACCCCGCCCCAAAAGCCCGCCGAAGTCCGGTTCGAGCTCCAGGGCCGCGGCATTGGCTTTGCCTTTTATGTCGATACCACCAGCCGGGTGCCCCGCATCCGCTACCAGCGCTTCGAGGAGTGAGCTTGTACCGGTCCGACGGCGGAGCCGTCCGACCAGTTGTCGTTCGCGCCATTAGAACGAGGGCTTCTCAACGATTCCGTTCAACGACAACCGGTCGGACGGCTCCGCCGTCGGACCGGTGCAACGCTCCAGCGGCTAATCCGCGTTAAGCTCCCGCAGAATCTCAGCAAACAGCGGCCGCGCTGCCGGCTCCGCTACCACGCAGCGCCGCTGCAACCCCCACAACGCCGCCACGGCCGGCGCATCCGCCGCCGCGTCGCAACGCTCCAGCAGCTCTTCGAGCAGGCAGCCGAAGGCCCGCACTTCCAGCCGCTGCAAGGCCGTGGCAGTGGCTCGGTTTTCGGGCGCGAAGAAGCCGGCCGCGCCAAAATCGCCCAGCAGCGCCTCGCCCTCGGCGGTATTCAGAATGTTGTGGGCGTACAAATCGCCGTGCAAGATGCCCTGGGTGTGCAAATGCCCGGCCGCTGCCGCAATGCCCCGCGCAATCCGCCGCGTCGCGGCCAGGCTGAACGTGGTGCCGGGCGCGTACACGTCGCGGGTGCAGCTCTCGAAGCTGGGCGGCCCGGCCAGGTTGCCAAACGCGGGGTTAATCAGCTCCAATACCAGGCCCTCGGCTTCGGCGGGGTGCTGGGTTATTTTGCCCTTCACCGCAATCAGATTAGGGTGCGGCCCGGCGCTGATGCAGGCCAGCATCTCGCTGTGCGGCAGCCCGTCGCTGGTCACCGCGCCCTTGAAAACCTTCACCGCTACCTCGGTCGGCGCGGTCCCAGCGCCCTGCCAGTGGGCTCGGTAAATCACCCCCGATGCGCCCTCGCCCAGCTGCTGCTCCATGGCCAGCTCCGGCCAGGCGATGCGGCCGATGGGGTTCCGCGCCACCACCTCGGCCTCGGCCCGCTCGCAAAACGGGTTGCCCGCATAGGCCAGCCACGAGAGGCGCGGCAGGGCCAGCAGCCACGCCGGCAGCGCCGTAAGGCGGTTGGCCGCGATGCGCAGCAGCTCCAGCTTCGTGCAGTTGGCCAGCGCTTCGGGCAGCTCGGTAAGTTGGTTGCCGGCCAGCATCAGCTTCTGGAGCTGCGTGCAGTTCCCGATTGCGGCCGGCAGCGCTGCCAGCTGGTTATCGGTGAGAATGAGCCAGCGCAGCCCCGCCGGGAGGGCCGCCCCCGGCAGCGTTTGAATCTGGTTGGCCTTGAAGCCGACCATAGTTAACTGTGGGCACTGCCCCAGCACGGCGGGCACTTCGGTAAAGCGGTTATTGGAGCAAAACAGCACTCGCAGCTGGTGCAGCCGCCCTAAGTCATCAGGGAGAGAAGAGAGCGTATTACCCGTGAGGTTGAGGACTTCCAGCGTGTCGGCCAAGGCAAATATTTCGCGGGGAAATTCGCTGAGGCCGGCCGATAAATGGAGCTGTTTGGTGCCGGCGAGCTGCCCGGCGTGCAGTTGTTCGAGGGTATGCATGGGGGCAAAGGTCGCAGTAGCCTGGACTCTGCGAGTCCGCGCTACAACCTAGCGCAACTTTCAGGTAGCGGTACGGGATGTAGCGACGCGCCCCTTCGCGTCTCCCGTTCGCGCCGGTTAACGATTGTCGTCCAACGCCGAGGCGCGAAGGCTCGCGTCGCTACATCCCGTACAGCAACTTTAGAACCGCTCTAGGACCAGAGACGGTGACTAAACCTCAGACTCGAAAGGCTCGGTAAACA
>JAYULN010000567.1:0-3509 GCA_043763525.1 Hymenobacter sp. | reverse complement strand
TTAACAGGACTTTATCATGGAAGTGCCCGACTTGCCGGGCTGCATGGCCGACGGCCCCACGCAAGAGGCTGCCCTGGCCAACGCAGCAGTTGTGATTCAGGAATGGATGGATTTTGCCCAAGAAATAGGCCGTGAAATTCCGGCTCCGCGCCAACGTCTGCAAATCGCTGCCTAACGGCGCTTTAAACGCACTAGAAATTGACCACCCAAGAAATTCAATCCATCAAGCTCCGGTTCGGCATCATCGGCAATGCGCCGGCGCTGAACTACGCCATTCAGGTGGCCGCGCAGGTTGCGCCGACCGATATGACGGTGCTCATCACCGGCGAAAGCGGGTCGGGCAAGGAGTCGTTTTCCAAGATTATCCACGCCCTCTCACCGCGTAAGCACGGGCAGTTCATTGCCATCAACTGCGGGGCTATTCCCGAAGGAACTATTGACTCTGAGCTGTTTGGTCACGAAAAAGGCTCTTTCACCGGCGCTAACGAGGCCCGCAAAGGCTACTTTGAGGTAACCAACGGCGGCACCATTTTTCTGGACGAAATCGGCGAGATGCCGCTCGGTACGCAGGCCCGCCTGCTGCGTGTGCTGGAGAACGGCGAATTCATCCGCGTGGGCTCCAGCAAGGTGCAGAAAACCGACGTGCGCGTGGTGGCCGCCACCAACGTGAACCTACTCGACCGCGTGCAGGCCGGCACCTTCCGCGAAGACCTGTACTACCGCCTCAACACGGTGCCCATAACGGTGCCGCCGCTACGCGAGCGCGGCGAGGACATCTATCTGCTGTTCCGCAAGTTTGCTTCCGATTCGGCCGAGCGCTACCGGAGCCGCCCCATTGCGTTGCTGCCCGATGCGGTGCAGGCGCTCACGCGGTTCCGCTTTCCCGGCAATATCCGGCAGCTCAAGAATATTGCCGAGCAGATTTCGGTGCTCGAAACCGAGCGCGAACTGGATGCCCGCCGCCTCGCCCCCTACTTGCCGCAGGACCAGGCCAGCCGCCTGCCCATGCTGCTGGGCCCCGGCGGCGCGGCCGATGGGGCCACGGCCGGTTATTCTGAGCGGGATTTGCTTTATAAAATCCTGTTCGACATGCGCCGCGACATGACCGACCTGAAGAAAATGGTGCTGGAACTGGCCACCGGCCAGCGCCCCCACGAAGCCCAGGAATTGCTGCACCAGAATAGCCACCTGTTTAGCAATACGGCTTCGGGGGCCGCGTTTGAGGGGGGCCAGGGAGCCGAATACTTTCTGCCTGCCGCCCCAAATGCGTACGGCAGCGAGCCAGCCACGAGCTACGACGACGAAACGCCCGTCGAAGACATCAGCCACGAAACCGAAGAGGAAACCCTGTCGCTTGACGTGAAAGAGCGGGAAATGATTCTCAAGGCGCTGAAGAAGCACAACAACAAACGCAAATACGCCGCCCACGACCTCGGCATTTCGGAGCGCACCCTGTACCGCAAACTCAAGCAATATGACCTGGAGCAAGTGTAGGTTTTTAGCTGTTAGCTGTCTGAAACAAGCCATCAGTCATCCGCTATCAGCCAATAGCCGGCTCACTAGAGCTATCAGCTATCAGCTGCTAGTCGTCGGCTTAGTTCTAAGTGGCTGCGGCGTGTACTCGTTTAATGGCACCAACATCGACCCCACGGTGCGCACCATTTCCGTGGCCACCATTCAGAATAATGCGCCCCAAGGACCGGCCTTCCTCACCCAGCGCTTCACCGAGGATTTGAAGGACTATTTCCAGCGCAATACTAACCTGAAACTGGTGCCGCGCGACGGCGACCTGCAATTTGAAGGCAACGTCGTGGCCTTCGATTTTGCGCCCGCCGCCATTCAAAAGGTGGATGGCCTGGACCAGGCCGGCTCCAACATCCTCACGGTTCAGGTAAAAATCCGCTTCACCAACACCAAGGACGACAAGCAGAGCTTCGAGCAAATTTTTCAAAGCTCCGACCCTTTTCCGGGCACCCAAAGCATCTCGACGATTACCAGCGACCCGAATACGGTGCGGCGGACCACCGATAAAATCGTTACCGATATTTTCAATAAGTCGGTGGCCAACTGGTAATAACGGGTGACGAGATAATGGCTTTGAGCAATGAATTGACCGGTTTTTAATTCATCAGTACCGTTTGATTGCCGATTAGCTTGTTATTTTGAAAACTCATCACCCCAAACTTTTAACTTAGCACTCCCAAAGTGACACGCGCCACGCTCCTGCACGTTCTCGACCACACCACCGACCTTGGGCCGGCGGAGGTGCGCGAGCTCGAACAGCTGGCCCAGGCCTTCCCCTACTGCCAGACGGCGCACCTGCTGCTGGCCAAAGCCGCCCACGACCAGGGCACCATGCTGGCCGGCCAGCGCCTGCGCCGCGCCGCCACCTATGCCGCCGACCGCACCCTGCTGCGGCGCCTCATCGAGCAGGTTGAGCCCACCCGCGCCGAGCAGCCGGCGCTTGCGGCCGACTCAGTCGTAGTTGCACCGCCAATTACAACCCCGGAAGTATTTGCGCCCGTTGCGGCAGCCCCCGCCGAGGCTCCGGCTCCGCCCGCACCAGTAGCGGAGGTAGCTCCCGCAACAGTCCCCGTAGTTGAAGCACTCCCGGCACTCGAAGTAGCCTATGTGGCACAGGCACCTGTTCTCGCTGAAGCTTCCGGTGCGGCTCCCGACGCGGTGGCGGCCCTTGCCATAGCTGCGCCAGCTGCGGCCACAGCGGCCGTTGCCGTTGCCGCCGAGCCAATTGTTGAGGTGCCCGCCGCGGCAGTACCGGTCGATGTAGTGCAGGCTCCGGCAGCCGAGGCTGTACCAACTCCGGAGCCGGTGCCAGTGCCAACACTAGTGGCGGAGCCAGCATTGGAGATTCCGGTTGAAACCGTGCTGCTTGACCAAGAAGGCGTGATTATTCTGGTGGCCGAGCCAGTGATTGAAGCTCTGCCAATACCGATTGTCGCATTAGAAGCATTACCCGAGCCGGAAATTGAGCCGGAAGTTGAGCCCGACCTGCCGGCGCAAGCTCCGGCCATTCGCCCGCCGGTGGAGGTTGGCGAGGCTCGGTTTGAGTTTGGCCTGGCCGAGCCGGCTCCGGCGGCGGTGCCCACCACCTACGAGCTGCCCGGCCTGGTCGATGAATGGGCTGCTGCCGCTGTCACGCTCAGCATGGGCAACCCGGCCACCAGCGTACTATTGCCGGCAGTCACCACCACCGTACCGGCCGTCATTATTTTCACGCCTGCCGCCTTCACCGGCGATGCGGCCGTGGGCTACGGGTTTGGCGAAAGCAGCCGGCTGGGCTTTGCGCTGCAACTGCTAAACATGCTAACGGATAGCGCCGAAGCGGCCGAGGCCACGACTGCGCCGATGGCAGCCGCCCACCCGCCGACAATGCCGCTACCGCCCGTCGGGGCCTTCTTCGAGCCCGACCCGCTGCTGCTAGCCCATTGGGCCACTCACTGTCCGCCGGTGCCGGCCCTGCCCTCGTCTTTCGACCTCATCAACAACTT